>CAPZDM010000026.1 GCA_948745425.1 uncultured Clostridia bacterium | reverse complement strand
CCCGACCCCAGGCTTAGAAGGCCTGTGCTCTATCCAACTGAGCTACTGACCCATAACGCTTAAATATAATAACATATATATAAAGCAAAGTCAAGAGATTTAGCGAAAAAACATAAAAATAAACTGTAAATTTTTTGTGAAAAATATTGCAAACATAGAATAAGAGTGATAATATTTTACTATCAATTTTAAATAGGAGGAGACAAATTTGATTAAAGTAGAGAATGTTACAAAGAAATATGGTGATTTTATTGCAGTAAATAACATTAACTTTGATATTAAAGAAGGTGAAATCGTAGGATTTCTTGGAAAAAATGGTGCAGGAAAAACCACAACTATGAATATGATAACAGGATATATTGAACCAACAGAGGGAAAAATAGAAATAGATGGATATGACATTAATAAAAAACCTAAAAAGGCCAAGAGCCAAATAGGATATATGCCAGAAGGAGTGCCTATTTATAATGACTTAACAGTAAAGGAATTTGTTACCTATATGGCTGATTTAAAGGGAGTAAAAAGAGAAAATAAAAAAATAGAAGTACAAAGAGTAATTGAAGAAACAGGACTAAGGGAAGTACAAAATACCCTAAACAGACACTTATCTAGAGGATATAAGCAACGTGTAAGTATGGCAGGAGCACTTGTGGGAAATCCAAAAGTATTAATATTAGATGAACCTACTGTAGGATTAGATCCTCAACAAGTAAAACAAATTAGAAATCTAATAAAGTCTTTAAGAAAAGACCATACAGTACTATTAAGTTCACATATTTTATCAGAGATAAGTCAAATATGTGAAAAAGTTATAATAATAGATAAAGGAAATATTCTAGCAGTTGATACACCAGAAAATTTGGAAAATAAAGTAAGTAATAAAAATATCTTAACAATTACAATAGAGGATATGAATAATAAAATAAATAAAATTGTAAAAGAGATAGAAGATATAAAAGAAATAAAACTAATAAGTGAAAATTCAGATGGGACAAAGCAATATACAATATTTGCGAAGAAAGACAAGGATATAAGGAAAGAAATATCTGAAAAATTCGCAAAAAACGAAATAACAATATTAGAACTTAAGAAAACAGAAGCAACATTAGAAGATGCATTTTTACAATTAATAAATAACTATAGTAGAAAAAGTAAAGATAAATCAAAAGAAGAAGAAGGAGAAGTAATAAAAGAAGTAAAAAACAAAAAAGAGGATGAAAAAGGAGGTAAAAAATAATGCTAGCAGTATTAAAAAAAGAATTAAAAACATATTTTTTAACTCCAATAGGATATGTATTTATAGGGCTATTTTTAGAGGTATCCAGCTTGATATTTTATATATATACATATGTCTCAGGAAGTTTAAATTTTTCATACATATTTTATGATAGTGCAATCATTTTAACTTTTATAATAGCAATATTAACAATGAATATGTTTGCAGGAGAAAGAAAAAATGGAACAGACCAATTAATAATGACATCACCCAAAAGTATAACAGGAATAGTATTAGGAAAATTTTTAGCAGCAATGATAGTAGTAATAATTACAGAAATATTTACATTTATGTACTTAGCCATAATAAATCATTTTGGAACTCCAGATATATCAACATTAGGAACAACACTATTAGGATTTATACTATTAACAATGGCATATATATCTTTTGGAGAATTGGCATCTAGTATAACAGATCAACCAATAATTGCTTATATAATAACATTTGTATTCTTTTTTGCATCAATGTATATTAAGAATTTATCAAGTATATTTTCAATGGTATCTTTTATAGATTTATATGAAAAATTCATAAATGGAATTATTCCAATTGAAGAAACCATACAATTATTAACATTTACAGTAGCATGCATAATATTAACAATTATAATTCTTCAAAGAAGAAAAAATCTAAAATAATGAGGTGAGATAAAATTGAAAAAAATACTAGAAATAATAAAAAATAAATGGTTAAGAAAAACAAGCTTTACAATTCTTTTAATTGCAATTGTAATAGCAGCATATTTAGCTATAAATTTAGGTATACAAGTATTAGATATATCAGATATAGACTTAACAAAAGAGGGATTTTTTAGATTATCAGAAGAATCCAAAAATCAATTAAAGGATATAAATCAGGAAATTAAAATATATATGTTTGGATATAAAGAAGATTCCTCTGTAGTAGACCTAGCAAAACAATATTCTAAATATAAAGATAATATAAAAGTAGAAATAGTATCATTAGAATCTAGACCAGACTTAGCACAAAAGTATAATATAACATCATCAGATGAAGAATATCAAACAGTTATATTTGAATGTGAAGGAAGAAATATAAAAGCAAACTATTATGATTTCTTTACTGTAGACTATACAACATATGAGCAAATAGATTTAACTGAACAAAAAATGACAAATTCAATATTAGGAGTTACATTAGAAAATGCACCCAAAATATACTTTTTAACAGGACATAGTGAATATGGTATAAATGACTATTTCGGGATATTAGCAGAATCACTAAAAAGTGAAGTAAACGAAATAGATACATTAGATTTATTAGTAAGAAATGAAATACCAAGTGATTGCAAAACTTTAATAATAGCATCTCCATCAACAGATTTCACAGACTATGAAACAGAACTAATCATAAAATACGTTAACAATGGAGGGAATATATTATGGCTTTCAGACTATTCAGAAAATGGAACATTAACTAATACACAAAAAATACTAGATTTATATGGCGTTAATCTTTCAAATGATGGAATTATATTAGAAAGAGATCCATCAGCAATGCTTATGCAAAAGCAGGATTTAATAATACCTACTCTAAGTACAGAATCAGAAATCACAAATGTATTTGCATCAAGTGGAAAAGTATTATTTATAGATTCAGGAAAGCTGGAAATCGAAAACGAAGAAAAATTAAATGAACTAGGAGTTACAGTAACAGAATTATTAACAACAAGTCCAGAGTCATTTTATAGAAAAGATTTATCAATTGCATCATCAGGTGTAGCAAATGGAGAAGAGGCAAAATCTTATGTAGTTGGAGCATTAGTAACTAAAACTATAGGAGAGGAAAATGAAGAGGAACAACAAGAAGATAGTAAAAAATCACAATTAATAATATATGCAAATAATTTATTTGCAACAGATTATCCAATAACAATAAACAACCAAAGTGCAAATGCAATATATTTCTATAATAATCAAGACTTAATACTAAACTCAATATCATACTTAACAGAAAGAACAGAAACAATAACAATAAGAAAAACGCATTCAGCAGTAACATATACACCAACAGAAGCAGAAGATTTAGTAGTAAAATTAATAATATTCACTATACCTTTGATAATAATAATAGTAGGAATTGTAATCTGGATAAAAAGAAAACACAGGAAACAAAACTAAAAGGTAATAAAAAATAAAAATCACCATAAAATAAATATGGTGATTTTTTTATGGCAGGTATTGTAAAGATAACATTTGCGATAATAGGAATAATAATTGGAGCAGGATTTGCGTCTCGGGCAAGAAATATATTCATTTTTTTATACATTTGGAATATGGGGAATATTAGGAATAATTATAGCTGGAATATTTTTAGGAATAATTGTTTATAAAACTTTAATAATATCAAAAAAATATAATTTAAATAGTTATAACGAATTATTAGATAAAATAATAAATAATAAAAAAATTAAAAATATTATAAAGATAATAATAAATATATTTTTGATAAGCTCATTTTATATAATGATAGCAGGATTTTCTGCGTATTTCTATCAGGAATATAATATAAACAAAATAATAAGTTCATTATTTTTGATAATATTATGCTATTTTACATTTAATAAAAATGCAGAAAAAATAATACAAATAAATACAATATTAATTCCCATAATAATTATTACATTTATAATATTTGGAATAAATAATATAAATATAATAGAAAATAAAAATATTATAGGAAATAACAATAATTTTCTATGGATTATTAGTGGAATAATATATACAAGTTATAATAGTATAACACTAATTGGATTAACAGGAATAATGAACAAACACTTAAAAGATAAAAAAAGCTGTATAGGAGTTGCAATACTAACAAGCATAATAATCATAGGGCTAGGTATAATAATTTACTTATTACTAATAAATATGGATAAACAAGTAGAAATACCAATGTTATATGTGGCAAACAAATTTGGAGGAATATATAAATACCTATATAGTATAACAATACTAATAGCAATATTTACAACAGCAATATCAGAAGGATATAGTTTTTTAGCAAACATAAGCAAAAACAATCAAAAGATATACAAAGCTAGCAATATCATAATGTGTACACTAGCAATTCCGATATCATCATTAGGATTTGCAAACCTAGTCAACATAGTATATCCCATCTTTGGCGTAATAGGAATGCTACAGATAATATATCTGTGCAAAGCGTGAGAAATTTGAGGAGCAAATTTCGCTCGCATAAAAATGGTATAGATAATGAAACCCTAAGTCCCTCAAGGAATTGGGGTTATTTTAATATAAATGTAACAAAAAAGATACACAAATTTAACATAAGAAGTTAAATCACACAAAGCATAGTTCCGTAAACATGTAGAAAACAAAAGAAATTTGGCATATTTTGGATTATTGAAAAAAGGAAAGTAAAAAACTATAATATAATTAAGATAAAAAAATTGGAGGAAAATGACATGAAAGAAATGAAGAAGTACATCAAAATGGTGAGTTGCATTTTGGGAATATTATTAATTATGACGATACTTGGTATATTTAGTAAACATATATTTACTTCATTTGCTGATACACCCACAAAAGAAGTAACTGTAAGTGGTGTTACATATGAATTTGAAGCAGAGGATATAGAGGAAAAAAAAGGTTTTGCACATAACATAAGAGTTAAAAGTTATTCAGGAACCAGCAAAAAACTATCATTTCCTAAAACTGTATCTATAGATGGCATTACATATACAGTTAAAGGTATTGGTATAGGAAAAGAGTCTGTATTAGGGGGGACAACTGGATGGACAGAAATTGTGATACCCAATAGTGTTATGACAATTAGTGCAAATGCATTTAAAGATTGTGACACATTAAAAATATTGACTTTTACTTCAAGCTCAAGCTGTGTATCGATTGGAAGTTATGCATTTTATGGATGTAGTGCATTAACAAATATAAGAAAAGCTTCTTATAATTATACATGTACAAATGTAGAATGTTCTCCTAGTGATGGTAGTACACATAGTATTGAGGGATGCTCAGGGGGAATTAGTGCTCATTTAAATACATTGCCACCTTCAATTACAATGATAGGAGATTATGCATTCTATAATTGTACATCATTAGTTAAACTAAATTTAAATACAGGTGTTAGTAATATTGGAGAGCATGCATTTAGAGGAGACATTGTAGAAGAGGGAGGAAATAAGATTGATAAAAAACCACCTCTTACAACATTAACAATTAAAAGTAATATAGAAAATCATAATAATGCATTTAAAGGACATACAGGAATTACTACATTAAAATTTGATGGTAATAAGTGTACAACTATATATGATAGTATGTTTGAAGGATGTACAGGTCTTACAAAAGTAACGCAATCAAATTATATTAATAAAATAGGAGATAGAGCGTTTTTTGGATGTACAAGCTTAAATAAAAAGAAATCTATAACATATGCTATGAATAAAGAATTAAAAGTTGGAAAAGACGCATATAGATTTGGAGGATATGCAGAAGGAATAACAGAAAGACCAGCAATTGATATTACACAAGGTGTAGAAAAGGGAGACATTGATTACTATAGTAATGGTATTGGAAAAGTAACTATGAATATATCTTCACAATCAAAGCAATTAACAGATCCAAAAGATTATATTGTATGTTTAGATACAACAGGAAGTATGTATCAAGAATTTCGTGGTGGAATAGTAACAATAAAAAATGAAGATGGAACTACAAAAAAAACGACTAAACTTCAAATAGCAAAAGATGCATTATTACTTTTAGCAGAAACAATATATGCAGAAAATCCAAATAATAGATTAGCAATAGTAACACAACGTGGAAATGCATATTTATATATGGACTTTAGAGATGGAAGTAAGATTGAGGAAGTAAGAAATGCCATAAATGAAATTTCACCTTCAAATGGAAAAGGAAGTTCAAAATATGGAAAAAAAGATGCATATTATACAAGTAATGGTGGTACAAACTATAAAGCAGGATTATTAACAATGTCAGATGTTATAATGGAAAGACAGGCAGAAAGACAAAGAAATGTATATGGTGTATTCATAAGTGATGGATTTCCAACCGAGCCACAAGGTTCTTTAGAAAGGTCAATAATAGCATCATCAGAACATCTAAAAGGAGTATGTGATGCAGTATGGGCAGTAGGAATTGCAGTACAAGTAGATGAAAATCCAGAGCCACCAGATGAAGGAGAAGGGCTAAATCCAGATGATGATGATGGTGAATTTGAAGAAGAAGTAATAGACAAGAGTGACCCAGCAAGATACTTAAAATATATAAGAAGTTATTGGGGAAAAGAGGCATTGTATCATAACTTTCCAGCACAAGAAGATTTAGACAAAAGATTTAGTGAATTTATGAAAAGTATAGTAGAAGTAAGTACAACAGCATTGTCAGATATACAATTCAAGAGCAAACTAAATACAGACATTTGGGAATTCTATACAGGAGCAGATTATCAAAACTCAGAAGGGTTCAATAATGAAAATGGACAATATGCAACATTTAGGATCCCTAGAGTTGGAAAAGAGGGTAAACAGGTTAGTTATTACATAAAATTAAAAGATAATCATAGAGAACAAGAAGCAGAAAAACTATTAGTATCAAATGAATTAACTGCAGAGTACACAATTTCAGGAGGAGTATTTAATGGAGAAGTTTGCAACAAGGAAAACGGAAAAAATGCATTATATGATAAACCACTATATCTAGATTGGTTAATAAATGCAGAAAATACAAATCCTGGAAAACTAGAGATAATAAAAACAGGAGAGGGACTAATAAAAGTAGAAACAAAAGAAGATGGAACAATAACTCCAATATATGGAGAAATTGGAGTAAAAGGTGCAGAGTTTGAAATATATGCAAAAGAAGACATATATATACAAGAAAATAAATTATATGCAAAAGATAGTTTAGTAAAGAGAATTGTTACAGATGAACAAGGAAAAGCACAGTTAGAGAATTTAGCAATAGGAAAATATTATATAAAAGAAGTTAAAGCAGGAGAAGGATTTGTATTAAATAAAGAGATAAAGGAATTCGAAATAGTAAGTCAAGGTTCAGATAAGACAATACAAAAAGTAGAAGTAAAATATAAAAACCAAAGACAAAAAGTAAACTTAAATGGAGAACAAGGACTAGAAATAGAAAAGATAGCAGATAAAAAGCTATATAAGCCAAATGAAAAGATTACATACACAATAAAGGTAACAAATACTACACAATATGATATGAAAGAAATAGTAGTTGAAGAAACAATGATACAGGGAAAGTTTGAAGATATTGTATCAGATAATATAGTAAAAGCTGGAGATAGAACAATAGGAATAAAAGAACTAAAAGCAGGAGAAAGTATAGAGCTAAAATTCGTAGCAAATATTGAAAATGCATCAGAAAAGGAAAAGGTAGTAAACAAGATAAAAGCAAAAGGAAAAGTGGAAATACCAGATCCACAAAATCCAGGAAAAACAATTATCAAAGATATTGAAGGAGAAGACGAAGAAGTAGTATACATATCAACTAAAGATTTAATAATAATAAAAGAAGCATTAAAAAAGGAATATGAAATAGGAGAAACAGCACAATATGTGATAAAAGTAATTAATAATGGATTAACAGACATAAAAGATGTATTAATAGAAGAAAAATTATTAAACGGAAAATTTGTATACTTAGAAGAGGCAAACAAAAATGGAGTAAATGTAACACTTGTTGACTCTCAAAAAGTTAGAATAAGTAAGATAGAACCAGGAAAAACTGTAACATTAAAATATGAATATATAGTTTCAAAAGAAACAAAGGTTGCAGTAAATGAAGAACAAAACATTATATTAGAAAATAAGGTAACAGCAAAAGGAAAAACAGAAATAAAAGATCCTAAAGACCCAAATAAAACTATAACAAAGGATGTAGAAGATGAAAGTACAGAACAAATAGAAATACAAATAAATTCAAGTAAAAAAGGTTTAGGAGTAATTAAAAAGGATTTAGACACAAGCAAAACTTTACAAGGAGCAATAATAGGATTATATGCAGGAGAAAATATAAAAGGTAATGGTGGAGAAGTTTTAATACCAAAAGATACACTTATAGAAAAATCTACAACAAATGCACAAGGAAAAGCAAAATACACAGTAGATTTACCAATAGGAAAGTATTACATAAAAGAGATAGAAGCACCAAAGGGATATATGTTAAGTGAGGAAAAAATAGAAATCAATGCAGGTTATAGAGGTCAAGAAGTAGACGAAATCAACGTAAGTAAAATATTAACAAACAGAAAAGCATTAGTAGATTTCTCAATAGACAAAACAATAAGTAGTATAAGTATGAATGGTGAAAATATAAGAGTATCAGATGGTAAATTAGCAAAATTAGAGGTAAAAACTTCTGATATAAAGAAAACTGAAATAATAGTAAAATATAGCATAAAGGTAAGAAATAAATCAGATATAGAAGGAAAAGCAAAGGTATTAGAAATAGTACCAAAAGGATATGAAGTTGTAAATGCTCCAGAATATTGGACTACAAGAGCAGATGGATTATTAGAAACAGAAGTTACTTTAGCAGGAAACGAAAGCAAAGAATTAGAGATAACTCTAAGATGGATTAATAAAGAAGCGAATTTGGGTTCAGCAACAAATATAGCTAAATTAGAAATGGATGATGATACAAATACAGAAGATGACGATTCACAAGCAACATTAATAATAAGTGTGAAAACAGGAGAAATAGTAAGTGCAATAATTATTATGATGATAGTAGCATCATTATCAATATGTGGAGGAATAATAACAATAGTAATATCTAAAATGGGCAAAGGACCAGATATAAAAGGAATTAATTTCTTAAAGAAATAAACTAAAGGGCACATTTATGTGCCCTTATATTAATTTAAACTAAAAAGTATTGTTTATTTTTCATTTATTTGGTAGAATTTATACAGACAAATGAAAGGAACAATAAAAGTATGAGCATTATTGATATAAATAAATATAAAGAAAAAATGACTCTAAAAAGAAAAATTATATTAAGGTCAATTTTTATAATCATTATATGTTTTATAATTATGATATTTTTATACATTAAAGATGATAGTTTTAGAGAATGGACAGACACTTATATATTTAGAAAAAACATAGAAAATACAGATATAATGTATATAGACATAGACTCTAGTAATAATCCTAATATTTATGCTTATGATAAATATATAACAATATTAGAAAAAAATATATTATCTATCTATAATTCAAGTGCAAATAAAACAGGGGAAATAGAAGTAAATGTTAGTAGTCCGATATATAATGCCAATAATAAATACTTATGTATTGCAGAAAACAAAGGAAATAACTTATATCTAACATCAGGAGGAAACCTTTTATGGCAAGCAACTACTGAAGGTAGTATAGAAAAAATAAATGTTAACAAAAATGGCTATGTATCAGTGATAGAAAAAGGAACGTCATATAAAAACATAGTAGTTATATTTAATTCAGAAGGAAAAGAATTATTTAAAACATATCTATCTTCAAGCATTGCAGTAGCAACAGATATATCAGGAAATAATCAATATTTAGCAATAGCAGAAGTTGACACATCAGGAGCTATAATACAATCAAATATCAAAATAATATCAATTGATAAAGCAAAAACTGACCCTACAAACTCAGTGCAATATAGTATATCAGGAAATGCAGGAGAATTAATAACACATATTAAATATCAAGACAAAGAAAAATTAGTATGCATTTATGATAATAGTATACACTTAATAGAAAATGGAAAAAACTCTGAAATGCTAAAATTGGAAAATAAAACAATAATGGCAGATATAAGAAATAAAAACAATATAGTATATGTTATGGAAAAGTCAAATAACATATTTAGTAGTTCTAGAGATGTAATAATAAAAAATGTTCAAAACAATAATGAAATTCGATATGAGATAGATAGTACAGTAAAAGCATTACAAGTATATGATACAAACATAGTACTAAATTTAGGAACAGAGGCAGAATTCATAAATACATCAGGTTGGTTGCAAAAAAAGTACAAGTCTAAACAAGAAATATATAATATAGTATTAGGAAGTTCTATAGCAGGAATTGTATATAGAGACAGAGTAGAAATAATCAACTTATAGTAATTAATAATTATTAAATACGAAAGGAGGAAAATAAATGGCAATTATTGTAGATATTATAATCATAGCTATCATTCTAATATGTATTTTCTTTGGATATAAAAAAGGACTAGTAGGTGTTGCAGTAAACATTCTAGGATTTATAATAGCATTACTAATAGCATTAATTTTATATGCACCAATATCCAACTTCATAATAAACCATACACCAATACAAACAACGTTAGAAAATGCAATAAAGGGAACAGTAACATCATATGTAATAAAAGAAGACGAAAATAAAACGGAAGAAAACACAGACAACTCACCAAAAGTTGTAACAGACTATATAAATGGGTTTATTGAAAAAGAAAAACAACATGTAGAACAAACAGAAAGAGAAATAATAGACAATGTATCAAAAACTGTATCATCTAACCTAATAAAAATAGCAGTTGGAATAGTAGTATTTCTAGTAGCTAAAATTGGGCTAATATTTGTAAAAGCACTAGCAAAAATAATATCAAAAATACCTATAATAGGTGGATTCAATAAATTAGGTGGAGCAATATATGGACTTTTACAAGGAGCACTTATCATATACATATTATTTGCAGTAATATCAGTATTTGCACCAACAATGGAAAAATCAGGACTATTAGAAACAATAAACTCATCAAAGATAGGGAGTTCAATGTATAATGATAATATAATTTTAAAGATTATATTTTAAAACACAAAAACAGGTTGCACTAGCAACCTGTTTTTGTGTTAATGATTTTCCTTGTTTTTATCTTGAACAATAGCCTCTTGATTTTTATTATCATCTTTTTTAATACTATCAACAATCATAATGAACTTAACTTCACCTAAATTACCATCATTTAACATAGTAAAATTATTATACTCATCAGATAATTCTTGTAATTTTTCTAATCTAGTAGAAAAAGTTTTAAAATCTCCATTAGCTAAATTACAAATCTTTTGGACACCCTCTTTATTAAATTTAGTAATACCATTAGCTAAACTTTCAGCACCATCTGCTAAAGTAGAAGCACCATCAGTCAATTGATTATTTGCATCAGTTAATTTTACAGAAGAATAATCTAAAACATTTAGACCAGCCTTCATTTGGCTAGAACCAGAATTTAAGGCCTTTGTACCATTTGAAAGTTCTGTAGTACCTTGATATAAACTCTTAGCTCCTTGAGATAATTCAGTAGCTTTAGTAGCAAGAGTACTAGAACCAGCCTGTAACTCACTTGAACCATTATATATTGCCTCAATACCAGAATCAAATGCTTGTAAACCATTTTGTAAACTATTTAAACCAGATTGTAATTGTTGCATAGCAGAAATATCAGTTGCTCTTAATAAAGCTAAAGTAGAATTATTTGCAGCTATATTAGAGTCTAATAAAGTAATTAAATTATTATTTGTAGCTATCTGATTTCTAATAGTAGTCTCCTGTTCAGTAGTTAATCCTCCAGATAATAAGCTATTATTTAAAGAAGTATTTTGTGAAACTAAAGCATTTTTGGTATTAGTGTTAGTTGTTATTAACTTTTGTAAATTAGCAATTGTATCAGCTTGATTACCTAAATTTGAAGTATTTGCATTTACACTAGAAATTATTTTATTTACCCCAGAAGTCAAATTGTCTTTACCAGCTTTTAATGCACTAGCACCAGCCTGTAATTCACCTAATTTTTCACTTAAAACTAGTAAATTTGTACTAATAGCATCTGAACCATCACTAATACTTTTAGCACCAGCCTGTAAAGTAGAAGTACTATTATTTATTAAACTAATAGCATTATTAATCTCAGAATAGCTTGAATTTGCACTACTTATTCCTTTTGAAACTTGCTTTAGGGCACTATTAAATTCTTTTGATTTTTCATTATAAGTTATAGTACCTTGTTTTAAAGTATTAGAGCCATCCTCTAACTGTTTACTAGCAAATTGCAAAGTATTCACTTGACTAAAGATTTTATCCAAATCATTAAATAAACTTAAATCATCATCTTCAACAACCTTTGAAGTAACACAAGTCATAATATTACTCATCTCAAAATCAGAAGCATCCATTGATATTTCAACACTACTTGGAATATCAATAACATCTTTAGAAATATTTAAACTTTCTTGTAAACCAGGAAATGCCAAACCAATAACAATAGATTTATTTCCATCATCAATTACCTTACCATTTGTTATTTTAATATCTTTATTATTATCATTATTTATTACAGTACCACAACCAACAATAAAAGGTGTATATAAAGTCTCATTTTTTCCAGCAATTTTAACAATATGTGAATCTCTATTAATATAAGTTAAAGTTATTTTAACCTTACCAGACTTCCCAGCAATATCTTTGCCACTTATCTCTTCTCCATTTAACTCATACTTAATATCACATTGTATAGGTAACTCTTTTTTAGACTCACCCTGATAATATATATCATCACCTTCTGTCTTCCAAACCAAATTTGTACCATTTTGCTCAAAAGATTCATCCCCACCGACATTTGTTATATTTAATAAATCAGACAAATCATTAATCAAAGTAGAACGTTCAGTATTTTTAATATGGTCACTAACTACAGTATTGTAGATATTACCATTAGAATCCAACTTAGAATAAACAGTTTCATCTTTTGTAAAAGCGAATAATGGAGTGGTGTAAGTAATCATAGTACACAATAAAACACCACAAATTAATTTTGACATAAATTTTTTCATTATAAAATCAGATCCTTTCTATTTCTAAAAATTATTCTTTCCTAATACATAAATCCAAATTGGAAAAGAATTGTTACCAATTATTTTTCAATTTTCATGCCCAGAGTGGTTTTGCAGATAAATTTATCAAAAATCAATAAAAATGAAGGTAATAATGTAACAACACACAACATACTAACAATAGCACCTCTAGACATTAAAGTACATAGAGAACTAATCATTTCTATTTTTGAATAAGTACCAACTCCAAAAGTAGCACCAAAGAAACACAAACCACTTACAGCAATTGAACTAATTGAAGTTCCTAAAGCATCATCAATAGCAGACTTCCTATCTCTACCATCTTTTCTATTAGAAATATATTTATTAGTTATTAATATTGCATAATCAATAGTTGCACCCAACTGAATAGTACCTATAACTATAGAAGCAATAAAAGGTAAAATAGTATTTGTATAATAAGGAATTCCCATGTTTATAAATATTGCAAGCTCAATAACAGCAATTAATATAACAGGTAGAGAAATAGATTTAAGTACAATAATCATGAGCACAAATATAATGCCAATAGAAAAAGTATTAACACTATTAAAATCATGGTCACTAATCTCTACCAAATCCTTCATAAGAGGTCCTTCACCAGCAAGAATTGAATTCTCATCATACTTTTTACTTATTTCATTAACCTTAGTCACCTGCTCATTTAATTCATTTGTCGCCATTTCATACTTAGAATTAATAATAACCATTTGATATCTATCATTTTGGAAAATAGATAATAAATCATCAGGCAATGCATCTTTTGGTATGCCCAAAGAAGTTATTTTATAAAATCCTAAAGCCCACTCAATACCATCTAAATCCTCAATTTCATCAAGCATTTCATTAACCTTATAATCAGGCACATTTTTATCAACTAATAATAATTCCATAGAAACCATATTAAAATCATCTTTTAGTGAAGTATTAGCACTAACACTATCCAAATAATCTGGTAAAGACTTATCTAGATTATAATAAATCTCTGTAGACTTATATCCATAAAAAGCAATAGGTAGAATTACTATAAAAGCAACTGCAAAAGCCTTGTAATGTTTAATTACAAAATCCTTTACCCTTGTAAACTTAGGTAATATTACCTTGTGTTTAGTCTTTTCAATTAAGACATTTAATTCAAGTATCATAGCAGGTAGAACGGTAACTACACAAATAACTCCGAAAAGAACACCTTTAGCCATTACAAGACCAATATCCTTTCCCAAAGTAAGATTCATACTACAAAGAGCTAAGAACCCTGCGATAGTAGTAAGTGAGCTACCAACCACACTCATAAGAGTTTTTCCAATAGCACTAGCCATAGCCTCATTTATATCAGAAACTTTTTCCTTTTCTTGCACATAACTATGATAAAGGAAAATCGCGAAATCCATAGTAACACCTAATTGTAGGACTGAACTAATCGCCTTAGTTATATAAGATATTTCTCCAAAAAATATATTAGTTCCCATATTATATAAAATAGCAATTCCAATATTTAATAAAAGTAAAAATGGTGCAATATAAGAATCTAAAGCAAGCTCCAATACAATTAGACATAGTAAAACAGCAATAATAACATAAATTACGATTTCTGAATTAGACAAATCTCTAGTATCCAAAACAGTTGCTGCCATACCACTAATTTTACACTGTGAATTTGCTATTTTTCTCATATCTTCAATACTCCTAAGAGTAGTATCAGAAGAAATTTGGTCTTTAAAAGTAACAAGCATTACAGTTTTTCCATCTTTATAAATAGAATCCTTCACACCATCAGGAAGAAAATCAGCAGGAATGCTACTACCAGTAATATCAGCAATGCTCACCACCTTTTCTACATTATCCAACTCTTTAAACTTATCTTCTAACTTAATAATATCTTTTGTTTTCATATCATCTAAAATTACTACTGAAAAAGCCCCCATGTTAAAATCATTAGATAAAATATTTTCACCCTTTATAGTCTCAATATCATCAGGTAAGTACACTAAAATATCATAATTAATCTTTGTAGCCTTCATTCCTATAAGAGAAGGAATTAATAGTAGTAATGAAACAATAAGAATTACTCTTCGGTGTTTACAAATAAACTGTCCAAACTTAATCATAAAAAATACTCCTTTCTAAACTGACCATAAGTCACTTTTGGTATTATACCACTATTATGACTGTTGGTCAACACCCTTTTTATAATTATATTCAAAAGTACATGAAAAAAGCCCTCATGCGAGGGACTTTTTTACTAGAACGTTAAAGAATGATTAAGGCTAAACCTATGGCAAATATTATAAATGTGATAAGAATAATTAAAAAACTAGGAATTTGCCACCGATTAAATATAGAAACTTCAAAGCGATTGCCACAATATCTTTCTTTTTTGTCGACAAAGACATATATAGCAAGTGACAAAACAATAAGTATAATACCTATAATATACCATACCATTTAAACGCTCCTTTCTGATTAAATTTACATAAATAATATATTCATTATACAAAAATATTTAACAAAAATCAAGTCTTTATAAAAATTTAAGTGTGTCCTAATTTCCTAAAATGAGGAAAAGAGAAACGTCCCATTTTCCATAAATATATTGACCAATCGTCTAAAATATGTAATAATATATTCTATGGAAAGACAGTTAAAATGATGATAATAAATTATAGAAAGTGAAATGATAAATATGAAAAAAGAAAAAATAGAAGGAAATGACAAAGAATCAAGACTATTAAATACAGCATTTAAATTATTTACAGAAAAGGGAATGAAAGACACCTCAATACAAGATATAGTAGACAATGCAAATGTAGCAAAAGGAACATTTTATTTATATTTTAAAGATAAATATGAAATAAGAGATATATTAATAGCAAAAAAATCCAGCAGATTATTTAATGAAGCATTAAAAGAACTAAGAAAAAATTACATTGAAAATTTGTCAGACCAAGTAATATTCATAATTAACTATGTAATAGATGAACTAGCAAAAGCACCAACACTATTAAAATTTATATCAAAAAATTTATCATGGGGAATATACAACAAAAATATACGCAAGATATATGAAGAAAATAGTAAAGACAATATATATACACTATTTATAAAAGGAATAGAGGAAAATCATATAGAATTAGAAAATCCAGAAGTTACGTTATTTATGATAATAGAATTAGTAAGCTCCACATGTTTTAATTCTATTCTATATGATGAACCACTACCAATAAATGAATTTAAACCATATTTATATGATACAATAAGAGGTATGATAGGAAAAGGCATTTAATATATTTTTAATATTTGACCAACATAAATTAAATTTGGATTACGAATGCCATTAAGTCTTGCAATATTAGACACAGTAGTTCTATACATTTTAGCAATTCTCCATAAACGGTCACCTCTTTGAACCCTATAATACACATTTTTCATTTGATTAATAGAATGGTCCAAAGGAATTCTAAGTATTTGACCAACATAAATTAAATTTGGATTTTGAATATTATTTAATTGAGCAATTTCATTTACAGTTATACCATATCTATTAGCGATTTTAGATAAAGTATCACCTCTTTTTACAGTATATTTTACTTCCTTTGGTTTATTAGGGTCATCAGACACAGAAATCAACAATCTTTGACCAACATAAATTAAATCAGGATTTTGAATATTATTTAGTTTCACCAAATTTTCTACAGTAGTGTTATACCATAAAGCGATATGGGATAAAGTATCTCCACGTTTTACAAAATAATATATATTATTAGAGACATCAGGGTCTGGATCTGGATTAGGTTCTGGTTCAGGCTCAGGAGATGGAATTACACTACTATCAGAAAGAAAAATATCTTCTCTAAATTTGTCTAAATCTACATTTCCATTTATCCCATCAATTCTACCCTTATCAGAATACTGGAAACCAATCCATTCATTCCAATTACCTGTACTTGAAGGCACATTTACACCATACTCAGCAATCCATAAAGGATATGCACTTGCTAACTCTCTACTAAACACAGTCCTGGCATTATACTCATCACTATAAACCACACATTCTTTTTGAGTCAATTCCTGTAACTTTTGTAAAAATGCAAAAGAAATCTCATTAATTTTTGTAATACCTAATCCATCAAAAACTTCGAAATCCATTGCAAGTCTGCAATCTGGACTAGTACCAGAAATAACAGAATGGAAAAACACAGCTTCTCTAATTGCATCTTCTTCGTTTCTAGCTCTAACAAAATGATAGAAGCCAATTTTTAACCCCTGAGCTTTAGCATTATCATAATTAGTTCTAAAATAAGGGTCAATTATATTAGTCCCTTCACTAGCCTTTATATAGACAACCTGTATTCCAGAGGCCTTGACCTTAGCATAATCTATATGGCCTTGATATTTACTTACATCAATTCCCCTATATATATTACTATTTTGAATTGGTGTAGCATAAGATATGGAATTAATAATACAAAGAATATGTATAAACAAAGCTAAAAACATAATAGAAAATTTCAGAACATTTTTATTCATAGTAAAACATCCTTTCCTAGTCTAAGTCATTTATTTATTATATTGTTGATAGATAAAAATTGTGACAAATGGAAAAGAGAACCGTCCCAATTTCCAGAGTAGACAAATTATAATTAATATGGTAATATATTACATGAAATGAAAGAGAACAAGGTATAGGGAGGGAGATGATTATATGAGTGAAAAAATTTATACAATTGAAGAAATTGCAAAAATTTTAGGGGAATTTTTAAAGAGTAAACCAGTATATCAAGTAATTTTATTTGGATCATATGCAAAAAAAGAAGCAAATCAAAAAAGTGATATTGATTTAGTGATAGACACAAAATCCCAATTAAGAGGTTTTGATTTATTAAAATTGATATGTGAGATAAAAGAAAAATTACAGAAAGAAATAGATGGATTTGAAAAATATGAAATACTAGATGATTCACCAATAGATAGAGAAATAAAGAGAACAGGAGTGGTAATATATGAGAAATAAAGACATTATTTCATTAAAGAAAATGATAGAATATATAGATAAGACTTTAAGATATACACATAATTGTGATTTTAAGACATTTTCTGATAATGAAGAAAAAGTAGATGCTACGGTATTTGCCATTAGCCAGATAGGTGAATTGGTAAAAAATATAAGTAAAGAAACAATGGAAGAATATCCAAACATAGAATGGATTGTTATAAAGAATTTGAGAAATAAGATAGTACATGATTATGAAGGAATAAAGCTAGATTTTATATGGGATATTATAACAAAAGATATAGTGCAACTAAAAAATGATTTAAAAGAGATAATGGAAGGAGATAAGAAATGCTAGTTTCAACAGGAGTTACAATAAGATTTGGAAAAAGAGTTTTATTTGAAGATGTAAATATTAGATTTGGAAAAGGAAACTGTTATGGAATTATAGGAGCAAACGGGGCAGGAAAATCAACCTTTTTAAAAGTTCTATCAGGAGAAATAGAACCAAGCAAAGGAGAAGTCACTCATGATAAAACAGAAAGAGTATCAGTTTTAAAACAAGACCACTTTGCATTTGAGGAATATAAAGTATTAGACACAGTAATTATGGGAAATGAAGAACTATATAAAATAATGAAAGAAAAAGAAGAAATATATGCAAAACCAGATTTTTCAGAAGAAGATGGAATGAGAGCTGCAAAACTAGAAGAAAAATTTGCAGAACTAGATGGATGGAATGCAGAAGCAGACGCAGCAACATTATTAAATGATTTAGGTATATTAAGTGATCTTCATGATAAATACATGAAAGAAATAGAAGCAAAAGACAAAGTAAAAGTATTATTAGCACAAAGTTTATTTGGAAATCCAGACATTTTATTATTAGACGAGCCTACAAACGACTTAGATTTAAAAACTATAAACTGGTTACAAGAATTCTTAATTAATTTTGAAAACACAGTAATAGTAGTATCACATGATAGATATTTCTTAAATAAAGTATGTACACACATTGCAGACGTTGACTTTGGCAAGATAACAGTATATCCAGGAAACTATGACTTCTGGTATGAATCTAGTCAATTAGCGTTAAGACAAGCAAAAGATGCAAATAAAAAGAAAGAAGAGAAAATAAAAGAATTACAAGAATTCATTGCAAGATTTAGTGCAAACGCCTCAAAATCAAAGCAAGCAACATCAAGAAAAAAATCATTAGAAAAAATAGAACTAGAAGAAATAAAACCATCAAACAGAAAATATCCATATGTAGACTTTAAGCCAGATAGAGAACCAGGAAAAGAAATATTAAAAGTAGAAAATATAACAAAAACAGTAAATGGAGAAAAGATACTAGACAATGTTTCATTTACAGTAAAAAGTGATGATAAAATAGCGTTTTTAGCAGACAATGAATTAGCAAAAACAGTATTATTCCAAATAATTGCAGGAGCAATAGAGCCAGACTCAGGAACAATAACATGGGGAACTACAATATCAAATGAATATTTTCCTAAAGATAATAACTATCTATTCGCACAAGATGTAAGTATTACAGATTGGTTAAGACAATACTCAAAAGACCTAGATGAAACTTATGTTAGAGGATTTCTAGGAAGAATGTTATTCTCTGGAGAAGAAGCATTAAAAAATGTAAAAGTACTATCAGGAGGAGAAAAAGTTAGATGTGTACTTTCAAAATTAATGTTATCAGGAGCAAATTTCCTAATATTTGATGAACCAACTAACCATCTGGACATGGAAAGTATAACATCAGTAAACGAAGCAATGATTAAATTCAAAGGAAATCTATTATTCACCTCACATGACCATCAATTAACACAAACAGTAGCAAATAGAATAATAGATATAAAGAAAGATAAAGTGATAGATAAAGAATGTACATATAATGAATATCTAGACATAGAATAAAAGAAGGTCGCAGTGCGACCTTCTTTTATTCTATTATAGGAAAGTTCTATATATTTATAAATATCTACAAAATGGTAGAGTGATGTAGGGGCGCCCTTTGGGCGTCCGAGTGGCGAAGCCACTTTTTTATATAGGAAACCTTTTTCTGATATCCTCAATTTCATCAAAATGATTATGCAATATATCCAAAAATACATCAGCTATTTTAGGATCTAATTGTGTGCCTTTGCATTTCTCAATCTCTTGTATTACAGTATCTAAAGGTAATGCATCACGGTAAACTCTATTAGATGTCATAGCATCAAAAGTATCAGAAACAGAAGTAATCCTTGCAAGATAAGGAATATTCTCGCCAGATAGCCTAGAAGGGTAACCACTACCATCATATCTTTCATGATGATGTTCAACAATAGGAATTAAATTTTTAAATATAATAGAATTAGACAATATATCTGCTCCAATAGATGAATGAGCCTTCATTTGTGAATACTCATCATTAGTCAATTTATCATTTTTAAACAATATATTATCTGGAATACCAGTTTTACCTATATCATGGAATAACCCTCCAACACGAAGTAAATCCAATTGGTTTTCAGGAAGACCTAGGTATTTTCCAATCAAAACAGAATATGCAGAAACTCTATCAGAATGTCCACGAGTATAAGAATCCTTATTAAAACTTCTTATTTTTTCAAGATCTTCAGACTTATACATGCTAGTTACATTAGAGGTATTTAATACATTAGAATTTAAATTCTTTCCATTATCTAAATCTGCTGGAATAAACTTTTTCATATTAATAATACTTCCTCCTTAAACTAAAATATTATTTGACAAAGATTATAAATCTGTGTATAATATAGATAGAAAATGAGAGTCACAGAAATGTGGCTACCACATAAATTGGTTTAATAACACATTCCAACCGACAAAAGCAGAATGTGTTGTTTTTTTATTGCTTACTAGTCCACATTATGTATATAATACACAATAAGGCTACGTTTATAGTTAGGGAAAATCCCAAAGCATATATTAGAGTTAATATAAATCCCATAAACAACCACCTCCTTGCTCTCGAATGTACCCGAGTATTGAAAGTGGTAGCCACAACATATCTGCTATTTCATATCTATCTTTAAATACTATACTACAAAATTTACAAAAAAACAAGCGAACATATAAAAAATATATACAAAATGTTATAGGATAATGGTATTAATATAATAAAACCATTATCCAATGTAAATAAAACAAAGAAATATAAAAAACAAAGATAATATAAAAATTGTAGTGTTACAATTGATGTGAAACAAAAAATATAGAAAAAAAGTGATTCAAGT
>CAPZDM010000025.1 GCA_948745425.1 uncultured Clostridia bacterium | reverse complement strand
ATATGTTATAAATTTTGCCTAAGGGCACATACTAATTAAGCCCCTACAACATATAATTATAATTTTGTATATATTTTTAAAACTATAATTACCCCCACAAATCCAAATTTAGCAAGGAGATAAAATGGAAATTCTACAATATTTCCCATTGAGGATAAGAGAAAAAATAAACAATAAATTAGGACAAGACTATAGTAATTTAGAAGAAATAAGAGTAAGAGTAAATTGTCCTATAATTTTGAAATTTAATAATAAAGAAGAAATAATTCAAGACAAAATTACAAATCAAGATACAAAAGAGATATTACAATTTGTATGTGAAAATTCAATTTATGCATATCAAAACGAAATAAATCATGGGTATATTACTATAAGAGGTGGGCATAGAGTGGGAATTACAGGAAACTGTGTAATAGAAAATGGTAAAGTAATAAACATTTCATATATATACAGTCTAAACTTTAGAATATCAAGACAGAAAATTGGAGCAGCGAACGAGGTCATTAAACATATTATTGATATAGAAAAAGACAACATATTTACTACTTTGATAGTTTCACCTCCAGGAGCAGGAAAAACTACAATTTTAAGAGATTTAATAAGGCAACTTAGTACAGGCATAGAATACATAAATTTTAAAGGAAAAACAATAGGAGTAGCAGACGAAAGAGGAGAAATTGCAGCAATGTACAAAGGAATTCCACAAAATGATATAGGAATAAGAACAGATGTCTTAGACAATATTCCAAAATGTATAGGAATGGAAATGCTAATAAGATCTATGGCACCACAGATAATAGTAGCAGATGAAATAGGGAACTTAGAAGATGTTAATGCTATTAATTATGCTACATCATGTGGAGTAAAGGGGATTTTTACAGCACATGGAGAAAGCCTAGAAGATATAAATATGAATTTATACTTAAGAAAAATAATAAAATTAAATATATTCGAAATAATAATTTTCTTAGATAAATCAAATAGAGGAAGAATAAAAAGCATATATCATTTGGACAAGTCAGAAAAAGATGGTTCTAAAAAGTACAAGCAATGAATATATATATTTAGAAAGGGGAAATTGAGTATGTTATTTATAAAAAGTATTATATTATGCTCAATATTTGGTGGCTCTACATTAGTAGGAATAATGATAGCTAATAAATATAAGAATAGAACCATACAATTATGTGAAATGAAAAAAGCCCTCAACTTTTTTGAGGCTAAAATAGAATATACATATGAACCAATAGCAGATATCTTTATAGAAATTTCCAATAACATAAAAAGAGAAATTGGAAGTATCTTTAAAGTAGCAGCAGTAAAAATGAAAGAAACTTCAGCAAAAGAAGCTTGGGAGCACTCTGTAAATATATCACAGACAAATCTAATTAAAGAAGATTTAGATATAATTAGAGATTTTCGGAAAAATACTAGGGCAAACTGACTTACAAGGACAACTTAGTAAAGTAAAACTAACACAAGAATTTTTAGAAACACAAATACAACAAGCACGAGCAGAAGAAAACAAAAATAAGAAATTGTACAAGACTCTAGGAGTTTTAACAGGAGTTGGACTAGTTATAATTTTAATTTAACAATTCTTTTCCAATATAGTTTTTATAGAGTAATGAAATAAAAATGGAGGATATTTACATGGATATTAATTTATTATTTAAGATTGCAGCAATAGGAATTTTAGTTGCTGTATTACATCAAGTTCTAGTAAGGGCTGGAAGAGAAGATCAGGCAATGATGACTACTTTAGCAGGACTAGTTATAGTCTTAAGTTTAGTAATTAAAGAAATCAGTACATTATTTGATACTGTCAGAACTTTATTTAATTTATAATAAGGAATGATATATAAATATGGATATTATTAAAATTATTGGAATTGGCTTAATTGCTGTAATTATTGTCATTATTTTAAAACAATATAAACCAGAATTTACTATATATGTATCAATTTGTGCTGGGGTTATTATTTTAGGACTTGTTATGACAAGACTAAATGGAATAATAGAACTATTAACAGAATTATCAAACAAAGTTAGTGATACAAATGGCTTTTTAACAGTACTAATCAAAATTACGGGAATAGCTTTTCTAACAGAATTTGCAGTAAGTATTTGTAAGGACTCTGGTGAAAGTGCAATTGCATCCAAGGTAGACTTAGGTGGAAAAGTAATAATAATATCTATGTCAATACCTATAATATCTGCATTATTGGAGACCATTGTACATGTTTTACCTTAAAAGGAGAAACAAATGAAATTAAAAAGAATTTTATTAATTATGATAATTTTAATATTTGCAATACCAACTACATCTCTGGCAAGCGAAGATATAATAGAATCTGCTGAAGAAATGCTAGATATTTCATCTTTTATATCTGAGGCACAAAAATATACAGAAAATGTTTTTGATGGAATAAACTTTACTGACATATTAAGCTCTGCAATAACTGGAGATATAGATGAAGCAAGCTTTGCAAAAAAAATAGTAAATCTTTTAGGAATAGAGATAAGAAATCAGATTACTATGATAGGAAGTATAATAATAATCATAGTAGTACATAGTATTTTAAAAAGTGTAAGTGATGGATTAGACAATGGTGGAATTAGCCAAATCACATATTTTGTACAATATATATTAATAGTTACATTAATAATGACCAATTTTGCAGGAATAATTTCTAGTATAAAAAACACAATTCAAAACTTAGTTGGGTTTTCATATTCACTAATTCCATTATTATTAACATTAATGATGATAACAGGAAACTTAGTAACAGCAAGTACTGTACAGGGGATTTTACTCATAATGATTACATTTATAGGAAATTTTATATCTGCTTTTTTATTACCAATGGTTTTAATTGGAACATCATTAGGAATAATATCAAAAATTTCTGATAAAGTCCAAATAGATAAAATTGCTAAAACCTTTAAATCAAGTGTTGTATGGATATTAGGAATAGTACTAACAATATTTACAAGTGTGTTGTCATTAGAAAGCAGTTTGACAGGACATGTTGATAAGATTACTACTAAAACTACAAAAGCTGTAGTCTCAAATGCAATTCCAGTTGTAGGGAAAATTTTGAGTGATACAACAGAAATGGTATTGGGAAGTGGAATAGTGCTAAAAAATGCAGTTGGAATAATTGGTGTAATCGTAATAATTGGAATATGTGCAATGCCAATAATTAGACTAGCTGTGCTCACAATACTATACCATATTTTATCAGCTGTATGTCAGCCATTAGCAGATAAAAAAATAATAGATATAATAGAACAAATGAGAGACACCTTTAAAGTGCTCCTGGCAATGGTATGTTCAATATCTGTAATGTTAATAATTGGTGTAACAATAGTAATAAAGATTTCGAACATTTAAAGAAGGGAGAAATATAATGGTTACATATCTTAGTTCGTGGGCACGCCAAGTAATAGTTAGCGTTGTAGTTGCAATTATATTAGAAATGATATTATCTCCTAATAGTAAAAGCACGAAATATATAAAAACAGTCATAGGAATATATATTGTATATGCAATTATTGCACCAGCTTTAAATCTAATAGGTGGTAAAAATTTAGATTTTTCGAATATAGATTATGAAAATTATTTTGCAAGTAGTGATATATATCAGAATCTAGAAAGTAGTGTAGAAAAAATAGAAACCAATAGTTTTGAAGAAACATATAAATTAAATTTAAAACAAGATATGGAAAATAAATTAAGGGAAAAGGGCTTTATTGTAAGCAATATAAAATTAGAAGTTGATGTAAAAGAAAATAGTGAGCAATATGGAACAATTAAGGAAATACAAATTGGTTTATCTAAAAAAGAACAAGATAATAATGAAAATGCAGAAAATCAAATAGCAATTAATAAAATAACAGTAGGAACAAGTAGTGCTCGTCCGAAAGGAAATTTAACACAAGAGGAGGAGAGTGAGATAAAAACTTTTTTAAATCAAGAATACGGTATAGATAATAAACACATTTTAATAAAGTAAGGAGGTTAACATTATGCTAAAAGAAAAAATGCAAATGATTAAATCTAAATATGAAGGTAAGACAGATAAAAAAAAGATAGAAAGTCTAGTAGTATTTATAATAATACTAATAGTTACATTAATAGCAATAAATACAATATGGAGAGGAGACACAAAAACAAAAGATAATACAACAGAAGAAAGTATAGGGTACAAAAGATTAGCAGAAAAAGTAGATGATAATAAAGGAACATCAGATGAATTAGAAGAAAAACTAGAAGGAATATTAGCTAAAATGGAAGGAGTAGGCAAAGTAAATGTGATGATTACATACTCAAAGGGAAGTGAAGTAGTACCTATGCAAAATGAAAACTCCAAGGTATCAACAACCCAAGAAACAGACTCAGGTGGTGGAACTAGAGTTATTGAAGAAAAAGACACATCAAAAGAAATTGTCTATTCAGATGGTTCAAAAATAGAAACACAAACAGTAATAAATCCAGTAGTAAAAGGTGCAATAGTAATTGCAGAAGGTGCTTCAAATGCAACGGTAAAAAGTAATATAATCTCAGCAGTAGAAGCAATTACGGGGTTAGCTACATACAAAGTTCAGGTATTCGAAATGAATTAATACTCTAAAAAAACATATAAAATTAATCATTGTAGGGGCACCGTTTGTGGGAATGCCTACGATAAATTTGGCAACGCCAAATTTAACTGGGCTCCAAGAGAGCAGTGACACCACTGTGCCCTTATGAATGAAAATGATATACACGAAAGGAATGATAATTTATGAAAATAATTAAAAAGAATGAATTAACAATATTGGTAATAGCGTTAATGTTAGTAACAGCAGGATATTTAGACTATATGGGAAAAAACAAAACAGAACAAGTAAGTTCAGAAATTACAAATCAAGAAGAGGTAGCTTCAAATACGAATACAGAAGAACAACAAGAAGAAATAGCAAAACTTGGAGATGCAAAATTAGTAAGTGATAATCAAGAACAAACTCAAGAGGTATTTAGTGAAGAAGAGAAAAATGAAGAAGAAAACAAAGAAACAAAAGAAGATGATGGATATTTTGTATCAGCCAAATTAGATAGAACAAATATGTATTCACAAGTAATAGAAAACTATCAAAAAATAATAGAAAATCCGAATGTATCAGAAGAGCAAAAAGCAATAACTACACAAGAAATTGCAAATATAAATAAAATACAAAATTCAATTATGATATCAGAAAATCTATTACTAGCAAAAGGATTTGATAAATGTATAATATTTGTAAATGATAAAAGTATAAGTGTAATAATTGGAAAAGGGAATTTATCACAAGAAGAAATTGCTCAAATTCAGAACATAATATCAAGGGAATTAGAAGCAGATGCAGACAATATACATATATCAGTGAAATAAATAGAAAAAAGCTTAAAATTTTATGTAAAATAGTATATACTATTTTAGTAAATATTGTTAGAGAGGCGCTTGTATAGGTCTTTCTCTTTAATAAGGAGGAAGTAAAATGGCAAAAATTTTAGAAACGAAAGAAAGAACTTTGGTACAAATAAAGTACAAGGTTTTAGGGGATCAGCTTGTATTGGACTTAGAAAAATTGGAAGGAGACGTATATGTACCATGGAATTCAAAACAGGAGACAGATATTCTTTTGTTTTGGGGATCAATGGAAAACTTCCAAAATGACCTCAAAAAATTTCTTGCAGAAGAGAACAAGTAATTATCTAACTTCAGCGAAAGATAGGGGTGGAAACAAAAAAGTTTCCATCCTTATTGACATTAAAAAGAACAAAAAATATAAAAAACCAATTGACATTTTCACTAATTTAATGGATAATAAATATATTAAAACGAAAGACTTGTAAAAAACAAAAGGAGGTACATATCTTTATGTATATGTTTAATAGAATTACAGTTAATCCTCAATTACCAAAAAGGATTAATAAATTAACAGAAATAGCTTATAATGTTTGGTGGTCATGGAACACAGACTTTTTAAGATTATTTAAAGAAATTGATATTGATTTATGGGAACAAGTAGATAAAAACCCAGTTAAATTTTTAAAACTTGTATCTCAAGAAAAACTAGAAAAATATTCTACAGATGTTAATTTCTTAAAAGAATATGACAAAGTTGTAGAAGAATTTGAAGGTTATATAAACAGTAAATCTACATGGTTTAATAGAAAATATCCAGAAAATAAAAACGATTTAATTGCATATTTTTCAGCAGAATATGGATTAGACCAAATTTTACCTATATATTCAGGTGGTCTTGGAATTCTATCAGGAGACCATTTAAAAGCAGCAAGTGACTTAGGACTTCCTTTAATAGGAATTGGTCTATTATATAAAAATGGTTATTTCCATCAAGTAATAAATAGAGAAGGTAGACAAGAATCTGTTTATACAGATATAGATTTAGAAAATTTACCAATAACACCGGTAAAAGATGCTAATGGAAATGATTTAATAATTTCAGAAAAAATACAAAGAAGAAGAGTATACTTAAAAGTATGGCAAGTAAATGTAGGAAGAATAAAACTATACTTTATGGATTCAGATATTCTAGAAAATAGTGATGAAGATTTAAGAGAAATTACAAAAAGGTTATATGGTGGAGACCAAGACATGAGAATAAGACAAGAAATTGTCTTAGGAATGGCTGGAACTAAACTAATAAAAGAATTGGGTTTAAAGCCAACAGTTTACCATATGAACGAAGGACATTCAGCCTTCTTACTATTAGAACTAATGAGAGAATTGATAGAAGATAAGAAAATTGCATTTAAAATAGCAAGAGATATTGTTACTTCACAAACTGTATTTACAACACACACACCAGTACCAGCAGGAAACGATATATTTAACATAGACTTAATAGATAAATACTTTAAAAATTTCTGGACATTATTAGGAATTGAAAGAGAAGAATTTTTAAGACTAGGCGTAGCTCCAAATCAACCTACTGAAAGTGGTTTCAACATGGGAATTTTAGCATTAAAAATTGCAGGAAAGAAAAATGGAGTTAGTAAACTTCATGGAGAAGTATCAAGAGAGCTATTTGGAGAATGTTGGCCAGATATTGCATCAAACGAATCACCAATAACACATGTTACAAATGGTATACATACATGTTCATGGTTAGCGCCAAAATTAAAAGAATTATATAATGAATATTTAACACCATACTGGCAAGACAAAATACATGAAGAAGAGACATGGAAAAAAGTTCAAGACATACCAAATGCAGATTTATGGAATGCACATATGTCAAGAAAAGAAAAACTATTAAAATTAGTAAAAGAAAATGTAACAAACAGGCTAAGAAAAAATGGAACTCCATATGAGGAAATAACAGAAATAACATCAAAGCTTAATCCAAATGCACTAACAATAGGTTTTGCAAGAAGATTTGCAACATATAAAAGAGCAACATTAATATTTAGAGATTTAGAAAGAATTACGCAAATTTTAAATAACCAAGATAGACCAGTACAATTAATCTTTGCTGGAAAGGCACACCCAAGAGATGTTGAAGGTCAAGAATTAATAAGACAAATACACGAAATATCAATGAAACCACAATTCAAAGGAAAAATATTTTTATTAGAAGATTATGATATTGAAATGGCAAGATATTTAGTAAGTGGTGTAGATGTTTGGCTAAACAACCCAAGAAGACCAATGGAAGCCTCAGGAACAAGTGGACAAAAGGCATCAGTAAATGGAGTTGTAAACTTTAGTATATTAGATGGCTGGTGGGTAGAAGGATATAATAAGG
The DNA here is from genome assembly GCA_948745425.1 of uncultured Clostridia bacterium. Lineage (GTDB taxonomy): Bacteria > Bacillota > Clostridia > TANB77 > CAG-508 > CAKPSH01. The sequence goes on along the minus strand of CAPZDM010000025.1, from coordinate 13,772 downwards.
AAAATGGATGGATAATAGGCACTAATGATGAATATGACTCTTATGATATTCAAGACAATGCAGATTGCCAAAGCATATATAATACTTTAGAAAACAAAATTATACCAATGTATTATGAAAAAACATATGATGAAGACTTTTCAAATACATGGGTACAAACAATGAAAAATTCAATTATATCTACAGGAGGAATGTATAGTACTGCTAGAATGGTTGTAGACTATACAGAAAAACTATATTTACCATTATGCAATCTTTATAACACATATTATAAAGATTTAGAAAATGTTATAGGATATAATGAATGGAAATCAAATGCTAAAAATGAATGGGATAAAATAAAAATAACCCAAAAAGGTAATATAAAAGATGTTTCAATAGATGCAGGAAATAAAATAAAAGTTAGTTGCAAAGTAGAATTACCAAATATAAATCCTGATAGTATATCTGTTGAAGTGTATTCAGCAAAGATAATGCCAAATGGAACATTTGAAGACATAAATATTACATCTATGGCAAGAGATATTAAAGAAGATAATCTATATACTGGAGAGATAGAATTAAAAACAGGAGGAGATTACGGATATACATTTAGAGTAATGCCAAAACATTCAATGTTACTAGACGTAGAAAACTTAAACTTAATAAAATGGCTTGAAGATGAAGAAAAAGAAGAAATTTCAGAACAAGACAAAAAAGAGGTTGAAGATATTGTTAAAAATCTAGAACATATTTAAAAACTGTAGGGGCACATTGCATGTGCCCTTTTAATTATGCGGAAAAAATAAACGATTATCTCTAAATAAAAGGACATATCTATGTAATATTAAAATTATATTACATTTCCATTACAAATAAAATTTTCCATTGACTAAGAAAGTCATTAAATGTTATACTATGAGTGAATATGATAATAAAATGTATATTATAAAGAAAAATAAATTTTAAATAATAAATATTATAAAAGGAGGAAACACTAAAAATGAAACTACATAGGAAAAAGATATTAGTGTTGATGTTTTGTATAATATTAATAATTCAATTAATATATATTCCAAATAGCGTAAAAGCAAGTACATATACGCAAACAACAAAAACAGGTATATCTAATTTTCCAGCAAGTTATCAAGCAAAATTAAACGAATTAAAATCGCTATATCCAAACTGGACATTTACTGCATTTTATACAGGAATAAATTGGGATGAATTTATTAGAGAAGAAACATCACTACACTTAAGAAATACAGTTATAAAATCATCAAATAAATTATGGTTAGATAGTTGTGGACAAGTTGCTAGTGGATATGCATGTGCTTCAACACCAATATTAAAATATTATTCAGACCCAAGAAACTTTTTAAATGAATCAGGCATATTTCAATTTTTAGAAATGACATATAACGCAAGTTCACAAACAGAACAAGGAGTTAAAGGAATTATTTCTTCAACATTTATGAATACAAATGTAACATTTAATTTAAATGGAACTGAACGTACAATGCCTTATTCTGAGATAATAATGGAAGCAGCACGAGAAAGTAAAATGAGCCCATATAGTATAGCAATAAAAATTATACAAGAGGTAGGAAGACAAGGAAGTGCATCAGTATCTGGACATTATGTGGCAAAAAATGGTACAGTATATGATAATTATTATAACTTTTTCAATTATGGTGCATATGACACAGGAGATGCAATCGCAAATGGATTAGAATATGCAAAAGCACAAGGATGGACAAATCAATATATTGCAATTGTAGAAGGAGCTAAAAAAATGGCAAATTCATATACAAATGCAGGTCAAAACACAGCATATTTTTACAAATGGGATGTTGTAGGAACAGAACTTTCACAATTATTTAAACATCAATACATGACAAACATACAAGATCCATCAAGTCAAGCAAAAAATCTATTTAATACATATGCAACAAATAATTTATTAAATACACCATTAAACTTCATAATACCAGTTTACAACAATATGCCACAAGCTAATAATTTACCTACAACTATAGATACAACACTTTCAACTTCATATTATTTAACAGGAAGTGATGTAAGACTAAGACAATCACCAACAACATCATCAAGTATAATTGCAACATTACAAAAAAATGAAGTAGTTACAGTATTACAATTTAATGCAGCTACAGCAAATAATTTACAATGGGCAAAAGTACAACTTTCAAATGGAAATGTAGGATATATAGCAAATAAATATTTAGCACCATGTAATAATAATGGAGTAGGAAATAAAATTGCAAAAATAGAAGGAAAAAATTTAGTGGCAATACCAGGTAAAACAATAGCAGAAATAGCAAGTAGCTTATCATTAACAAATTATTCTGTAAGAGCAGGAGACTTAAGACCACTAGAATCGAGTTATCCATTAACAACAGGTGATAAGTTTAATATAGATGGAATAGAATATGAAGTAGTAGTATTAGGAGATATATATGCAGACAGAATAATAGATGCAAGAGATTATATGAAAATTAAAAATTATATAATGGGTATATCTACATTAAATGAAATAGAACAAAAGGCTTCACAAGTACATTCAGATGGAGTAATAGATGCAAGAGATTATATGAAAATTAAAAATCATATAATGGGGACATCATCTATAACAATGTAATTGTTACATTGATTATATAAAACAAAAGTAAAAAAGGTTAAAACCTTAAGAAAGGAAGGATATTATAAATGAAAACCATAAAAAAAATATTAATGGTAATAATTGCTATAATGCTTTTAATTTCACTAAACCCAATAGTTTACGCAGTTGGAAGTTACTCTGTATCAGCTTCATCAAAATCGCTAACAATAGGAAAAACTTCAACTTTAACTATAAAAACAACAAATGCAGAAGGAAAATTCAGTATATCATCATCAAATCCAAATGTTGTAGCAGTAGGAACATCATCAGTATGGGTATCAAGTAGTGAAAATATAACTTTAACAGCAAAAGGAGCAGGAACAGCGACAATAACGGTTACACCAATAGATGTTTCAGATACAGAATATAATAAAATAACATCACCAAAATCGGTAATAATAACAGTAGGTGCAAATAATCCAACAACACCAAATCAACCAACAAATCCAACAACGCCAAGTCAGCCAAACACTACAAAATCGGGTGATGCAACACTAAAATCAATAACAATTGGAGGAAAAACATATTCAGGTTCATCATTAAAAGACACAATTAGTTATACAGCAGAATCGTCAGTAAACTCAATAAAAATAAGTGCTACAAAAAACAATAGTAAAGCAACTGTAAGTGGAACAGGAACAAAATCATTAGTAGCAGGACAAACAAATAGATTTTCTATTGTAGTAACAGCTGAAAATGGAGCTAAGAAAACTTATAATGTAAATATTATAAGACTAGCAGATGGAACAACAGTACCTAATATAATAGATGACCAAAATCAAGTTCCAGATACACAAGAAACAAAACCAAAATTGGCATCATTGATAATAAAAGATGTTGAATTAAATCCTGAATTTAATCCAGAAATATTTTCTTATACAACAAATGTAAAAAACATGAAAGAATTGGAAATTGATGCAACTGCAAATATTGCAGATGCAAAAATAGACATTGAAGGAGCTACAGAATTAACACAAGGAGACAATATAATAAAAATTACAGTTACACTAGGAGAAGAAAAAAATGTATATATTATAGATTTATATAATGAAATAGAAGAAGAAATAGTTGGAATGACAGATGATAGTGATAATAAAAAAGATAATGGAGATAATAAGTTTATACCTGATAATTTTAAAGAAATTCTATTAATTTTAATGATTGGAGTATTAGGTATTATTGCAATAAGGTATATAATTCTTTCATATATGCTTAGTAAAGAGTTAGACGAAATAACAGACGATGATTTAATAATAGAAGATGATATAGAAGAAAAAGGATTAAAAATAAAAAATCAAAATATTGCAATAGAGACAGGAAAAATTGGAAGGCATTTTTAAAAAGGAAAAAAAATCAAAAAAAGTAAATAAAAACTATTGCAAAATAAATCAAAATATAGTATAACTTATAATAAGTGTTATATAATAAATAAAAAGGAGAAAGAATATGAATAAAAACAAGGTAACAAAAATTTTAGTTTTATTATTAATCTTAGGCTTAATCATAATTCAAGCATGTAGAGTTGGAGCTATGAGTATTGGTGATATAATTGGAGATGATAATACAAGTTTAAATGCACTATTAGGAAATGAAACTAACACAGGAAGTGATTTATTTAATGATGCCAATACTGCAACAAATACTTCAAATACTGCCACAAATACAACAAATTTAATATCAAATAGTACTACAAATACAAATAAAACATTACCAAAGACAGGTACTAATGAAAATATAATAATAGGATTAATGGTGATTTGTACAATAGCAGGGGTATATGCATTTAAAAAAGTAAAAGATTATAATATGTAATAAATAATATATTTAAGGGGGCACATTACAGTGCTCCTAATTTTTTTGGTATAGGAAAAATCAATTATACTATTGTAGGGACACCATTTGGATGTCTATGTACCGAAGACACTTTTGTTCTATATTTTTAATTTTATTGAAACTATTGAAAAAAATTTAAAATTATAGTATTATCTAATAAAGCAAAATGTGAAGGGAGACAAGACTTATGGAACAAGAAGTTATATTTGAAGATTACAATATTAAATTCACAGAGTATGAATTAAAAAGAGTAGATAAAAAAACATTGAAAAATGCAAAAAAAAGACTACAAGAAACTTTATTAAAATTATATGAATAATATTATTAAAAGAAATGGAGAACTAGAGATGAATAATCAATTTTATGAAAAAGTAGAAAAACTATGTCAAAAAATCGATTCATATACTGAAAAAGATTTTTCAATAAAAAACGAAGTAAAAACTAAATCATATAGTGAAAAAATAAAAGAATTAATAAATATGATAGAAATTGCAGAAAACAATGCAGATGTATCTATAATTAATACCAAACAAGAAATAAAAGAAGACAAATCTAATAAAAATGATGAAATAATAGAAAATAAATATGATCCATACAGTAGAGATTTTTGTTATAGAGATAGATTAGCACAATTAAATGGGGATATAAATAAACTAATTGAAGAATTAAAAGCACAAGACAAAAAAGGATATAGAAATGCATATATTATAAAAGAAATAGAAAAGTATATTACACCTAAAGCTAATATAAAACTAAGAAAAAGAATGAGTTTATGGGAGAAAATAAAGAGTTTTTTTGTATAACTTTAGAAAGGAAACATCAATTACTATGGAAATAGATAAAATAAGAGGAATTATCGAAGCTATTTTATTTTGTGCAGGAAGAGTTGTAAAAATAAAAGAATTAGAATTAGCAGTAGAAATTAATGAAAAAGATATAATAGAATTAATCAATGATATGAACAAAGAATATAAAGATGAATCAAGAGGAATTGAAATCATTAGAGTTGATAATGGATTTCAAATGTGTACTAAAAAAGAATACTATGAATACATTAATCCAGTAATTGATAAAAGAAATAAACCAAAACTTTCACAAGCAGCACTAGAAGCATTATCTATTATAGCATATAACCCTAAAATAACGAGAGCAGAAATAGAAGCCATAAGAGGAGTATCATCAGATGCTGTTATATATAAACTATTAGAATACAATTTAATTGAAGAAGCAGGAAAAATTGATGTTTTAGGAAAACCGATGTCATACAAAACAACTGATGAATTTTTAAAAATGTTTGGATATAGTAGTTTAGAGGATTTACCAGAACTACCGAGATACAAAATTGATGAGAACCAACAAATCGTAATAGACGATTTATTAGAAAACAATAAAAGCGAGAAAAATTAAAATGTGTTGTAGGGGCACCGTTTGTGGGAATACCCGAAACTCGTGACACCACTGTGCCCACTTTTGCATAATAGGCAAATAAATAAAAAAGGAGAAGAATAAACATGGATAAAGAATTTGTAAAAGAGGTAACAAACATTGAAGAGGACTTTGCAAAATGGTATACAGATATAGTATTAAAAGCAGACTTAGCAGATTATACAGGAGCAAAGGGATTTATAGCAATAAAACCATATGGTTATGCAATTTGGGAAAATATACAAAAGTATGCAGATGAAATATTCAAAAAAAATGGAGTAAAAAATGTATATTTTCCTGTTTTAATTCCAGATAGTTTATTACAAAAAGAAAAAGACCATGTTGAAGGTTTTGCACCAGAAGTTGCAACAGTTACAGAAGCAGGAGGAAAAAAGCTAGACGAGAAATTATATATAAGACCAACATCAGAAACCATGTTTTGTGATTTATATTCTAAATGGTTAAATTCATGGAGAGACTTACCATTTGTATATAATCAATGGTGTAATGTATTAAGATGGGAAAAAGAAACAAGACCATTTTTACGTTCTAGAGAATTTTTATGGCAAGAAGGTCATACAATACATGAAACCAAAGAAGAAGCTGAGGAAAGAACATTACAAATGTTAGACATATATGCAGATGTAATTGAAAACTTGCTTGCAATCCCTGTATTAAAAGGAAGAAAAACAGAAAAAGAAAAATTCGCAGGAGCAGAAGCTACATACACAGTAGAAACATTAATGCATGATGGAAGAGCAATTCAAGCAGGAACATCACATTATTTTGGTCAAAATTTTACCAAACCATTTGATATAAAATTCCAAAATAGAGTTGGAAAAGAAGAATATCCATATCAAACATCATGGGGAATAAGTACAAGATTAATAGGAGCTACAATTATGGCACATGGAGATAATCGTGGGCTAAAGCTTCCACCAAGAGTTGCACCAATACAAGTAGTAGTAGTACCAGTAATGATGAAAAAGCAAGGAGTAGTAGAAAAAGCAACACAAGTTTATGAAGAATTAAAAGAAGAATTTAGAGCAGAAATAGACTTAAGAGAAAACTATACACCAGGATATAAATTCAATGACTGGGAACTAAGAGGAGTACCAATAAGAATAGAACTAGGACCAAGAGACATAGAAAATAATGTATGTGTAGTAGTAAGGAGAGATACATTAGAAAAAGAAACAGTAGACTTAGAAAAGCTAAACGAAAAAATAAGAGAAATATTAGAAGACATACAAAAAAATATGTATGAAGAGTGTAAAAAAATAAGAGAAGAAAGAACAACAACAGCAGAAAACTTAGATGAATTTGTAAAAAATATAGAAGAAAAACAGGGATACATAAAAACGATGTGGTGTGGAAAAGAAGAATGCGAAAACAAAATAAAAGAACTAACAGGAGCACACTCAAGATGTATACCATTTACACAAGAAAACTTAGGCAATAAATGTGTATGCTGTGGCGACAATGCTAGTATTATGGTAGTATGGGGAAGACAATATTAGAACAAATTTTTATATCAAGATAGTTACAAATGATAACGAATAAATATAAAATTAAAAAAATTAGCACTTTGTATTGACAAGTGCTAATTTTTGTTATATTATACTAGCAGTCAATGAATATGAGTGCCAAGAATGATAAAATATAAAATTGTATCATATAATAAAAGGTACATAAAAAAGGAGGAGTTTTAAATGATTAAACCAATACTAGACAGAGTATTAATTAAAATGGAAGAGACAGAAGAAACAACCAAAAGTGGAATAATATTATCTGCAAACTCAAAAGAAAAACCACAAATAGCAGAAGTTGTAGAAGTAGGACCAGGTGGAGAGGTTGATGGAAAAGAAGTAAAAATGTTCCTAAAAAAAGGAGACAAAGTCATAGCAAGTAAATATGCAGGAACAGAAGTAAAATACGAAGGAACAGAGTATATAATTTTAAAACAAAGCGATATTCTTGCTATCGTTGAATAAATTAGAAGAATAGAAAAATTTTTCTATCTGAATTTTAACAACGCGAGACGCAGTTTATTTTTATAATTAATAGGGAGGTAATAATATGTCAAAAGAAATCTTATATGGTGAAGATGCTAGAAAAAAATTATTAGAAGGAGTAAACAAACTTGCAGACACAGTAAAAGTTACACTAGGACCAAAAGGAAGAAATGTAGTTTTAGACAAAAGTTTTGGAGCACCACTAATTACAAACGATGGAGTTACAATAGCAAAAGACATAGAATTAGATGATGCATTTGAAAATATGGGAGCAAGACTTGTAAAAGAAGTATCTACTAAAACAAATGATGTTGCAGGAGATGGAACTACAACAGCAACAGTTCTAGCACAAAGTATGATAAAAGAAGGAGTAAAGAATGTAGCAGCAGGAGGAGACCCAATGGCAATTAAAAGAGGAATAGATAAAGCTGTAAATGTTGCAGTAGAAGCAATAAAAGAAATAAGTTCACCAGTAAATGGTAGAGAAGACATAGCAAGAGTAGCAAGTATATCAGCAGATAACAAAGAAGTTGGTAATCTAATAGCAGATGCAATGGAAAAAGTTTCAAAAGATGGTGTAATAACAATAGAAGAATCTAAAACCTCAGAAACAGATGTAGTAGTTGTTGAAGGAATGCAATTTGATAAAGGATATGTATCACCATATATGGTAACAGACACAGAAAAAATGGAAGCAATAATAGAAAATCCATATATATTAATAACAGACAAAAAAATTGAAAACATACAAGAAATATTACCATTATTAGAAGGATTAATGCAACAATCTGGAAAACTAGTAATAATTGCAGATGATATTGAAGGAGAAGCATTATCTACATTAATATTAAACAAATTAAGAGGAGTATTAAATGTAGTAGCAGTAAAAGCACCAGGATATGGAGATAGAAGAAAAGAAATGTTACAAGACATTGCAATATTAACAGGAGGAGAAGTTATAACATCTGAGGTAGGATTAGAATTAAAAGACACAACAATAGAGCAATTAGGAAGAGCAAAACAAATAAAAGTACAAAAAGAAAATACAATAATAGTTGATGGTGCAGGCGATAAAGAACAAATAGCAGAAAGAATAAAACAAATAAAAGTACAAATGGAGGAAACAAAGAGTTCATTTGATAAAGAAAAATATCAAGAAAGATTAGCAAAAATTGCAGGAGGAGTAGCAGTAATAGAAGTAGGAGCAGCAACAGAAGTAGAAATGAAGGACAAAAAACTAAGAGTAGAAGATGCCTTATCAGCTATAAAAGCAGCAGTAGAAGAAGGAATAGTAGCTGGAGGAGGAACAGCATATGTAAATGTTATTCCAAAAGTAGAAAACCTTGTAAAAGAACTAAATGACGATGAAAAATTAGGCGCAAGAATAGTACTAAAAGCGCTTGAAGAACCAGTAAAGCAAATAGCAAGAAATGCAGGATTAGAACCAGCAGTAATACTAGAAAATGTAAAATCAAACAAAGAAGGATTTGGGTTTGATGCTGCAAATGAAGAATATGTAGACATGAAAAAAGTAGGAATAGTAGATCCAACAAAGGTAACACGTAGTGCACTTCAAAATGCTGCAAGTATAGCATCAATGGTACTTACAACAGAAAGTATAGTGACAGACAAAAAAGAAGAAAAATGTGGATGCCAATCTAATAATCCAGCACCAGAAATGGGTGGAATGTATTAATGTAAGCCACAAACAAACCCTGCAGAGTTTAACTCTGTAGGGGATTTTTTTTAACAAAAATATCCACAAAATTTTTATAAATATATTGACATATAAAAATAATAATCATATAATATATATGAACGAATGCTCATATATTAAAATGAAGGAGAAAGAAAAATGGAGAAAGAAAATAACGAAGAAATGCAAGAGCAAAATATTATAAGATTAGATATAGTAGACAAAGTAAAAGAAGTATTACCAGAGGACGATAAAATATTTGACTTAGCAGAATTATTTAAGATGTTTGCTGATTCTACAAGAATGAAAATAATTTGTGCATTAAAAGAAAAGGAATTATGTGTAGGAGAGATAGCATTTATAACTAAAACTACACAAAGTGCAATATCACATCAGTTAAGAATTCTTAAACAATCTAAACTAGTAAAATATAGGAAAGAAGGGAAAAATGTTTTTTATAGTTTAGATGATGAGCATGTAATAGAAATACTAATGAAGGGACGTGAACATATTGAAGAAGTATAGATATGATATTATAGACTTAGACTGTGCTGCATGTGCAAAAGAAGTAGAAGAAGCAATAAATGAAATAAAAGGAATACAAAACTGTATAGTAAACTTTGGAACAGGCAAAATCACATTAGAATCTGAATTAGAAAATACTTTAGAAGAAATAAAAAAAGTAGCAGGAAAAGTAGAACCAGACTGTACAATAAAATTACCAGAAGAAGATAAAAAAGAAAGAAAAGACTATGAAATAATAAGATTAATAATAGGAATTATATTAGCAATTATAGGATTTACAAAAATAATACCAAACGAAATAATATCAAACAGTTTAATAATTGGAGCTTATGCAATATTACTATATAGAACATTTATAAAATCAATAAAGCAAATAAGAGGAAAAATAATAGATGAAAACCTATTAATGGTAATATCATGTATAGGTGCATATTTAGTAAGAGAAAAATTAGAAGGATTAATGGTCATCCTTTTATTTGAAATAGGAAAAATACTAGAAACAAAAGCAATCTCAAAATCAAGAAAATCAATTAAAGACTTAATGGATATTAAGCCTAAATATGCAAACTTAAAAGGACAAAACGGAGAAACAAAACAAGTAGAACCAGAAGATGTAAAGATAGGAGATACAATAGTTGTAAAAGAAGGAGAAGAAATACCTTTAGACGGTATTGTAATTTCAGGAAATGCTTCATTAAACACATCAGCATTAACAGGAGAAACTAGAGTTTATGAAGTAAAAAGAGAAAGTCCAGTACTTTCAGGAAGTATTAATCAAAATGGATTAATAGAAGTTAAAGTAACATCTACTTATGAAAATGGAACAGTAAATAGAATTTTAGAATTAGTTGAAAGTGCAACAGATAAAAAAGCAAGAACAGAAACTTATGTATCAAAATTAGCAAAAATATATACACCTATTGTAATAATACTAGCAATACTAATTGCAATATTTATGCCTATGATAATAAAAGAAATTAGTTATTCAGAGAGTATTTATAGAGCGCTAACATTTTTAGTAATTGCATGCCCATGCTCAATTGCGATATCAGTACCATTATCATATTTCTCTGGAATAGGTAAAGCCTCTAAAAGAGGAATTTTAGTAAAGGGAAGTGACTTTCTAGATGGACTAAAAGATATAAATAATATAGTATTTGATAAAACTGGAACAATTACAGAAGGAATATTTGAAGTTACAAAAATAAATACATTAGAAAGTGATGTATCAGAAAAAGAGATACTAGAATATGTAGCATTAGGAGAGAATTTCTCAAACCATCCACTAGCAAAATCCATAATAAAAAAACATTCAAAAGAAATAGATACAAGCAAAATAGAAAACTTAAAAGAAATATCTGGAAAAGGCATAGAATATGAAATTGAAGGCAAAAAAATAAAAGTAGGAAACAGAAGATTTATTGAAGAAGAATTAAAAGGTAGCTTAAAAGAAGTAAAAACAACAGGAACAGTAATTTATTTATCAATAGATAATATAGCAAAAGGAGCAATAATATTAGAAGATAAAATAAAAGAAAATACAAAAGAAAATATAGAAAAGTTAAACAAACTTGGAATTACAACAAGAATGTTTACAGGAGATGCAAAGGAAACAGCAGAAGAAATTGCAAAAAGAGTAGGAATAACAGAAATAAAATCACAAATGTTACCACAAGATAAATTTGAAGAGTTAGAAAAAATAATAAACAAAAATCAAAAAGGAAAAAAAGTAGCATTTGTAGGAGATGGTATAAATGATAGTCCAGTACTAGCAAGAGCAGACATAGGAATATCAATGGGAGGAGTAGGAGCACAATCAGCAATAGAAGCATCAGATGTAGTATTAATGACAGATGAAATAAATAAAATAACAGAAGGAATAGAAATATCGAAAAAGACCAACAAAATAATAAAACAAAATCTAACAATATCAATAGGAATAAAAATCATCATACTAGCACTCTCAATACTAGGACTATCTGATATGTGGCAAGCAGTATTCGCAGATGTGGGAGTCACGATTATAACGATAATAAACACACTAAGGATACTAAAAAATAAATAAAAACATATTGCAAAATTCGTCAGAATATAATATACTAATTGCATACAAAAATACATATAAAAAAAGGGGAGGAAAATAAAATGTTTTGCGAGAAATGTGGTACAAAATTATCAGACACAGCAGAATTTTGCACTAATTGTGGTGCACATATTTCATCTTCAAAAGGAGAGCAAAAAGAAACATCAAAAAAAATAGTAGATGATGAAATACAATTACATGTAAAACCAACTTATAAGTTTGGATATATGGCATTACCATCATTAATAACTTATGCTGCTTTAATAATAATAATGGGGATTATATTTGGAACTGCAGATAGTATGATTGGAATAGTAGTTACTGTTATACTTTTTCTAATATTATCACTTATATTAGGAATACAAGTTACAATTAATAAAAAGCAATATGAAAATTATACATATGACTTTTATAAAACAAAAGTAATTTACAAAGACAGTTTTTTAAATGTTTCAGAAAAAGAAGTTAAATATAAATATATAAGAGAAGTAACTATGCGTCAATCATTTATTCAAAGATACTTTAATTTGGGAAATATTATATTATTTACTAATGCTGAAACAGGCTTAGGAAATGGTATATTTATAAGAAATATATCAGACGTAGGAGAAATTTATAAAAAAGTAAAAGAAATAACTAATGTATAAAGGAAGGATATTTATGTTTTGTAAAAATTGTGGGACAGAGATGAGTGATACAGCTAAATTTTGTCCAAAGTGTGGAACACAAAGATTAGGGGAGCAAGAGGCAAAAAAAGAAATAGTAGAAAACAACGAAATAAAATTTAAATTAAAACCAAAGTTTAACATACCATATAAAATGTTAACTATTATAGGGAGAGCAATATTATATATGATATTAATATGTTGTTGGCTTACAGATTTATATGAATTATGGGCTATATACCCTATGACATTCTTAATAACTATAGGGATTATGATATTATATATTATCATAAAACTAACATTTGAAAAAATGCAATATGATGACTTAGAATATAATTTTTATACTACTAAAGTAGAATACAAAGACGGTTTCTTAAATAAAGAAGAAAAAGAGTTAAAATACAAATATGTTAGAGAAGTAACAATGAACCAAAATATATTTGAGAGATTATTCAATATAGGAACTGTTAAAATATTTACAAATGCCTCTAGTGGAGGTTATTCTACTAGAAGACACAACAATATGCAAGGAAAAAATGGAATATATATCCACTGTGTTGAAAATGTAAAAGAACAATATGAAAAAATAAAACAAATTATTGATGAAGGAACACCAGAAGAATAAAATGAAGAGGCTTTGCCTCTTTATTTTATTCTTCTTGGAAATTGGAAATGGGGACGGTTCTTTTTTCCATTTTTTCGGAAATTGGGACACACCTAAATTGGGGGTTGTAGGGGCACCGTTTGGGGGAATACCCGTTAGACATGACACCACTGTGCTCTAAAAAATAAAATTAATAACATATTATATTCTCGTATAAACATTGAATAATGTGTTGTAGAGGCAGACCTTGCGTCTGCCCATTGA
>CAPZDM010000024.1:18817-21888 GCA_948745425.1 uncultured Clostridia bacterium | reverse complement strand
CTTGGGACATTTTCTCATCGGATTACTTAAGACATTATCATAAATGAATCATATAGTATAAAAAAATTAAAAAAATCCACTTGCATATTTTTAGTTGTTTTAGTATAATACAAGAGAATATAAAACATTAGAAAATATAGAAGAAAAGAGGATTTTAAATGGATAGACCAGAAGAAACAATAATTGAAAGAGATATAGAAAAAGAAATGCGAACAGCCTACATTGATTATGCAATGAGCGTAATTGTAGCACGTGCTTTACCAGATGTTAGAGATGGTTCAAAACCAGTACATAGAAGAATATTATACTCTATGCATGAAGATGGAATTACATCAGACAAGCCATATAGGAAATCAGCAAATACAGTAGGTTCAGTGCTAGGAAGATACCATCCACATGGAGATGCAGCAGTATATGATGCAATGGTAAGAATGGCACAAACATTTTCACTAAGATATCCATTAGTAGATGGACATGGAAACTTTGGATCAGTAGATGGAGATCCACCAGCAGCAATGAGGTATACAGAGGCAAGATTATCAAAAATTGCAAATTATATGATGGCAGATATAGAAAAAAATACTGTGGACTTTGTTCCAAACTATGATGATAGATTACAAGAACCAAGTGTATTACCTACAAAATTACCAGCATTATTATTAAATGGATCATCAGGAATTGCAGTAGGAATGGCAACAAATATACCACCACATAATTTAACAGAAGTAGTAAATGGAATAGATGCAATGATAGATAATCCAGAAATTACAAACGAAGAATTAATGCAATACATAAAAGGTCCAGATTTTCCTACAGGAGCAACGATACTTGGAAAAGAAGGAATAAAAGAAGCATATACAACAGGACGTGGAAAAATAATTATGAGAGCAGAAGCAGAAATAGAAGAAATGCCAGGAAACAAACAAAGAATTATTGTAACTTCTTTACCATATCAAGTAAATAAAGCACGTCTACATCAAAATATAGATCAACTTGCTAGAGACAAGAAAATAGAAGGAATATCAGCAATTAGAGACGAATCAGACAGAACAGCAAATACTAGACTAGTAATTGAATTAAAAAGAGATGCTAATGCACAAGTAGTATTAAATAGATTATATAAATACACACAAATGCAAGACACTTTTGGGGTAATAATGCTAGCATTAGTTAATGGAGAACCAAAAATATTAACATTAAGAGAATGCATATATTATTTCTTAGAACACAGAAAAGAAGTAATCGTAAGAAGAACAAGATTTGAACTTGAAAAAGCAGAAGCAAGAGCACATATATTAGAAGGATTAAGAATAGCAATTAATAATATTGATGAAGTAATCAAAATAATAAGAGAATCTTATGATGATGCTAAAGAAAAATTAATGGAAAGATTTAAATTATCAGAAATACAAGCACAAGCAATTCTAGACATGAGATTAAAAACGTTACAAGGATTGCAAATAGAAAAAATAGAAGAAGAATATAGTGAATTAATGAAATTAATTTCACACTTAAAAGAAATACTTGCAAATGAATATTTAGTATATCAAATAATAAAAGAAGAATGTGAAGAATTAAAAAGCAAATATGGAGATGACAGAAAAACAAAAATAATAGGTTCAGCAGGAGAATTTGTTGATGAAGATTTAATAAAAGAAGAACAAACAGTAATAGCGCTTACACATTTTGGATATATTAAACGTATGCCAATAAATACATATAAAAGTCAAAGAAGAGGAGGCAAAGGAATTACAGGAATTGCAACTAGAGAAGAAGACTTTGTTAAAAATATATTTACAGCATCAACACATGATACAATATTATTCTTTACAAATAAAGGAAAACTATATAAATTAAGAGGATATGAAGTACCAGAAGCAGGAAGAACTGCCAAAGGAACAGCAATAGTTAATTTATTAAGTTTAGACCCAGGAGAAAAGGTATCAGCAATTATTCCAATACAAAACTTCGCTGATGGAAAATACTTACTAATGTCAACAAAAAAAGGAATTATTAAAAAGACACCACTTAAAGAATACGACTCATCAAGAAAAACTGGATTACAAGGAATTGCATTAAAAGATGACGATGAATTAATATCAGTAAGATTAACAGATGGAGAAGACAATGTAGTCTTAGTCACACAAAATGGTCAGTGTATAACATTTAATGAAAAAGATGTAAGACCAATGGGAAGAGTATCACAGGGTGTAATAGGAATAAAATTAGACTCAGATGATGTTGTAATCGGAATGGAATCAATAATAACAGGAAGTAAAGCAACATTATTAACAATAACAGAAAATGGATTTGGAAAGAGAACCGAACTGGACGAATATAGAGTACAAATTAGAGGTGGAAAAGGAGTAACAACATATAAAATTACTCCAAAGACAGGAAAAGTAGTAGGAATAAAAATTACAGATGGAAACGAAGATGTAATGTTGATTACAGATACGGGAATAGTAATAAGACTAAAGGTTTCTGAAGTTAGTGTCCTAGGACGTTCAACACAAGGTGTTACATTAATAAGAACAAATGATGGAGGAAAAGTAGTAAGCTTTGAAATAGTAGAACCTGAAGAAGAAATAAAAGAGGAAGAAAATATAGAAGAGGAAAACAAACAAGAAAATAATACAGAAGAATAAAAAATAAAAATAGGCATAATAAATGCCTATTTTTAAATATAAGGGAAAATTTAATTAATAAAAATTGAATAATAAATAAATTATAAAATTAGTAAATAAAAATATATAATTAGAAATAAAAGAAAAGAATAAAACTAAAAATAAAATTAATTAAAATAATAGAAAAAAATTAAAAGGAAGTAATCTAAAAATAGAAAATAAAAAAACAGATGTTATATAAAAAAGAAATATAATAAAAATAAAGAAAAATAAATCATAAAAAGTAAAGAGTAAAAATTTATAAATCAAAATAGTAAAGTAAGAAGAATTAGGTAATAAAAAGATAGAAAGTTAAAAGGAAAATGAGTTAAAAGTAAAAAAAGGATAAGAGAAATAAAAGACGAAAAAGGTAGAAAAATGAGAAATAGAAAAACTAAAAAATGC
>CAPZDM010000024.1:0-18717 GCA_948745425.1 uncultured Clostridia bacterium | reverse complement strand
AAGAAATAAAAGACGAAAAAGGTAGAAAAATGAGAAATAGAAAAACTAAAAAATGCAAAAATCGGAACATGGGAAAACCCCAATTTACAATAAGTACATAAGATTTTAATAATAAAAGAACAGGGATAAAAGTTCAAAGCAAAAAGTTATGCTAGAAGAATAAAAAGCTATATGAGTAAAAGGAACAAAATAGAAAAATGAAATTTGTAGGGTTGAGTATTACTTGTCTGATATGATGAAAAAGATAAACGAGATAAGAAAAAAGTTATACATATATAAATAGGAAAATATAAAACCAAAAATAAGAAATAAAGATTAGAAACAGAACAAAGTAATAATATAAAAAAATAAAAGTAAAAAAAGAAAATAAAAATAATTATAAAAAAGAAAACTATAAATTAACAAAAAAATCATAACAATAAAATATAAAAATTAAAAGAACAGAAACTAAATATAAAAAATAAAATTAAAAACAATAAATAAACTAAAAAATAAAAATCAAATATAAAAGATAAAATTTAAGATTAAGAATAAATCATAAATATAAAAATTAATAAGAGAATAAATTAAAAATAAATTAAAAAAATTAGAATAAATAAAATTAATTAAAAGAGTAAATAAAAAATGTAAAACAAAAATATAAAAAAATAACAAGAATAAGCATAAGGAAAATTAATTAATCATAAAAAAGGATAAAAATAAAAACTAAAAGTAAGATATAAAATTAAAATATAGAGAACTAAAAAATAAAAAGTGAAAATGAAAAAGTATCAATATAAATATGGAAATTATAAAAACAAAGATATAAAAACAACAAAAAGCTGAAAGCAAAGGAAAGGAAAAAAGAAACAAAAGAGAGGAAAAAGAAGAAAGAAATAAAAGACGAAAAAGGTAGAAAAATGAGAAATAGAAAAACTAAAAAATGTAAAAATTAAAACATAGAAAAACCCCGATTTACAATAAGTACATAAGATTTTAATAATAAAAGAATAGGAGTAAAAGTTCAACACAAAAAATTATGCCAGAGGAACAAAAAGTTATATAAGGAAAAGGGGTAAAATCAAAAAAAGAAATAGAAGATAATAGAAGTGCTCATCCAAGATAATGAAAAATAAAAACAGAGCAAGAGAGATCTCGTAAACCTAATTATAAGAAAAGATAGAATGAAAAAATAAAAAATGAATATTAAAAACACAATTAAATAAAAAAAGAAAAAGCCAGATAAATAAAAAAAGAACAAAACTAAATATAAAAATAAAAAACTACAAAATAATAAGAAAATCATAAAAATAAAATATTAAAATCAAAGAAGAAGAAATAAATATAAAAAATAAAATTAAAGACAATAAATAAATTTAAAAATATAAAATAAATATAAAAACACAAAATTCAAAATGAAGAATAAATCATAAATATAAAAATTAATAAAATGATAAATTAAAAATAAATTCAAAAAATCAGAATAAATGAAATTAATTAAAAAAGTAAATAAAAATGTAAAACAAAAAAAGAATAAACTAAAAATATAAAATAGAAAATTGAAGTCAGAGAATTAAATACAATAAAGATTTAAATAAATGGTGATACAAAATTAAATAAATTAGTGAAGAATAATAGAATTAACATTAAAAAATTTATAAAATCGGAGAAAATGAGTTTTGAGATTAAATACTAAAAAGAAATGATGTTATATTAACGAAATAAGTAAATGGGTATAAAGCCCAAATAATAGGTCGAAAAATAAAGCTAAAAAAATGAAAATTATAAAATAAAAACTAAAAGGAACGGAGATAATGCTTCAACAGAAATAGAGAGTCAAAATATTATAAATATTGGTAGGTATAAATAGCACAATAAAATTTTAAATAAAAAATTGTAATTAAAATTAAAAATCCACATTTTTATTTTAATAAATATTGATAAAATATATAAAAAAGTACGTATAACAGACATTAACTAATAAGAGCAAAAAATACAAAAAGGCAAATATGGAATTAAATAGTAATAACAAACAAAAACAATGAAAAATAAATATTAAAATATAAAAAAATAAAAAACGCGAAAACATTTATTTTCAATATAAATAAACAAATTTTACAAATAAATTAAAGTAGAAAAATAGATAAAAAATACTATAAAATTATTTAGAAAAATAATACTACAAAAAAGACAAAAAGCTTAGAATTTGAATCGTTAAAATGAAAAAATCATAAAAAAATAAGAGAAGGAGCAAACGTAGCGCATACAAGGGATGTGGATAACTTTGTGGATAACTTTTTGGGGAAAATATGAAAAAGGACATGAATTATCATGCCCTTTAAGCGAATTTATAATAAGTTTATATAACATTATTTTAGCTCTGATTTATTAGTATTACCCATTTCAGTTACTATATCATTGTTTTCTATATCTATTGCCTTCAATTCTTGCTCAGTTTTTAATAGATTATCTTTAGCAACTGTCATTAATAGTTTTAATCGGTTTGTTTGATTTGCTTCGCTAGCACCAGGGTCATAATCTACAGGAGAGATATTGGCATTGGGGTATTTCTCACGAATAGTTTTTATAACACCTTTACCTACAACATGATTTGGCAGACAAGCGAAAGGTTGAACACAAACTATATTTGGAATTCCATGTTCAATATACTCAATCATTTCAGCAGTTAAAAACCATCCCTCTCCAGTTTGATTTCCAATTGATAACACATCTTTCACTTTTTCTTCTAATTCCCAGATATTACATGGTTGCATATATCCTTTTTTTGAATTGGCAAGTGCAATTCTTAAATCTTTTTCAAATATATCCATTAATTTTATAGCCATTTTGAATATAGTAGATTTAGTTTTATCAATTTTTAATAGCTGATTAAATGTAATCTTATGTGTAGCAATAAATTTTACAAATCCCATGAAGTCAGGAAGAATTACTTCAGCACCTTCATTTTCTAAAACATTAGCTACGAAATTATTTCCAAAAGGATGATATTTTATTAGTACTTCTCCAACAACACCAACTTTTGGTTTGTTTATAGATGTATCTAATTCAATTTGTTCAAAATCATTTACTATATCATAAATACTCTTTTTAAATGCTTTTGTTCCAGGTTTAGTTAGAATTATTTTACATTTCCCCATCCAAGAATTGAATAGTTTTTCTGTTTCACCTTTATTTATTTCATATGCTTTATTTTTCATAAGCATTTTTTGTAATAAATCTCCATATACAACAGATTTAAGAAGCTTTTCCATCATTTCAGGTGAGATTTTAAATCCTGGGTTTTTCTCCATTCCAACAAAGTTAAAAGATATTACTGGAATTTGAGAAAATCCTGCATCACGTAAAGCTTTTCTAATAAATCCAATATAATTAGTAGCTCTGCAACCACCACCTGTTTGAGACATAACAAGTGCAGTTTTATTTAAGTCATATTCCCCTGATTGAAGTGCTTCTATCATTTGTCCAGTTGTTAGTATTGAAGGATAGCAAGCATCATTATTAACATATTTTAAACCAGTTTCTACAGTATTTGGAGTACATTCTCTTAGTAATTTTACATTATAACCACAAGAGGCTACAGCAGACTCGATAAGTTCAAAGTGGATAGGAGCCATTTGAGGTATTAAAATTGTATAATCTTTTCGCATTTCTTTTGTAAAAGGAATTTTATTAATTCCATAATCTCCTTTTAGAGTTTCTGCATTCTTTTTCTTAGTAAGCCTTTTTTCCATACTAGCAAGGAGTGAGCGAATACGAATGCGAACTGCTCCAAGGTTATTAACCTCATCTATTTTAATTAAAGTATACATTTTTCCATAGCTTGAAAGTATTTCTTCTACTTGATCTGTTGTAACTGCATCAACTCCACAACCGAAAGAGTTAAGTTGAACAAGCTCTAAATTATCATGTTTTCCAACAAAATCAGCAGCTGCATATAATCTAGCATGATATACCCATTGGTCTACTACACGAAGTGGTCTTTTAGCTTCTGTAAGATTTGATATAGAGTCTTCTGTTAATACACAAAGTCCAAGACCAGTTATTAATGTATCTATACCATGATTAATTTCAGGGTCAACATGATAAGGTCTACCAGAAAGAACAATACCTTTTAAATTATGTTCTTCCATATACTTTAAGGTTTCTTTGCCTTTTTCATGGATATCATTTTTAAACCTTTGATATTCAGTTTCTGCAAGTTTCACTGCTTCACATAATTCTTTTCTGGTAAACTGATATTCATTAAATTCATCTAATTCTAAAATCCTTTTTACAAGATTTTTAGAATTTAAAGATAAAAATGGATTTATATATTTAATATCCTTTAATTCTTCAACATTATTTTTTATTACTTCAGAGTAAGAAATTACAATAGGGCAATTATAATGATTATCAGCTTTATCATATTCTTTTCTAGAATATGGTAAACAAGGATAAAAAATGGTTTTTATACCAGAGTCGATTAGGCTCTTGATATGACCATGAGAAAGTTTGGCAGGATAACATACTGATTCAGACGGCATTGATTCCATACCTCTTTCATAAGTCTTGCGAGTGCTTTTTTCAGAAATTATAACTCTAAAGCCTAAATGTGTTAAAAAGGTAAACCAGAAAGGGTAATCTTCATACATATTTAAAACCCTTGGTATACCAATAATTCCACGAGGTGCTTTATCCTCTGGTAAAGGCTCATAACTAAATAATCTTTCATTTTTATATTTAATTAAATTAGGTAATTCTTTATTGCTAGAAGACATTCCTGCACCTTTTTCACAACGGTTACCAGAAATATAACTTTTATTATTATTAAATTTATTTATTGTAAGTAAGCAATGATTTTCACAACCATTACAACGAGTGTGAGTTATCTTTATATCTAAGCTATCTAAATCTTCTAATTTAGATAAAGTAGAAGTATATTCCATATCAAGATTTGCCTCGAATTGTTCCT
This sequence comes from uncultured Clostridia bacterium, assembly GCA_948745425.1. Lineage (GTDB taxonomy): Bacteria > Bacillota > Clostridia > TANB77 > CAG-508 > CAKPSH01. Next base: position 13,766 of record CAPZDM010000024.1, on the reverse strand, counting down.
TAGCAAGTAAAGCTACGCCATAAGCTCCCATTAATCCTGAAATATCAGGGCGTATTACTTTTTTACCAACTATTAATTCAAAAGCACGAAGAACAGCATCATTATAAAAAGTTCCACCTTGAACAACAATATTATCACCTAAAGTTTTAGGGTCTCTAACTTTCATAACTTTTTGAATTGCGTTTTTAATTACAGAATAAGATAAACCAGCAGAGATATCTCCAACGGAATATCCTTCTTTTTGAGCTTGTTTAATCTTGGAATTCATAAAAACAGTACATCTTGAGCCTAAATCAACAGGAGTTCTTGATTCTAAAGCAGCTTCTACAAATTCACTTATTGATAAATTTAGACTTTTAGCAAAAGTTTCAATAAAAGAGCCACACCCAGAAGAACAAGCCTCATTTAACATTATATTATCAATTACCCCATTTTTAATCTTTATGTATTTCATATCTTGGCCACCAATGTCAACTATACTAGTTAGATTAGGCATAAATTCAGAAGCAGCTCTATAGTGAGCAATGGTCTCAATTTCATTTAAATCAACATTTAAGGCAGTTTGAATTAATTTTTCTCCATATCCTGTAACACCAGAAAATCTTAAGGTGGCTTCCTTAGGTAAAACTGAATATGTTCGTTTTAACATATTTATAACACTTTTTAAGGGGTCACCTTCATTATTACTATATAAAGAATGTAATAAATTTCCATCTCTATCAATAACTACTAACTTCGTAGTTGTAGATCCAGCATCAATACCTATAAAGCAATCCCCTTTGAAACCTTGTAAACTTCCTTTTTTAACAATCGCCTTGGCATGTCTATTTTTAAATTGGTCATATTCTGCATCAATAGAAAATAGAGGTTTTAAAGGTTCTGTAGTATCATCATGAGAGATTTTTAGAACTTCGATTTTACTCTTTAATTTCTGAGTAGAAATAGGACTTGAATTTACAGAATCAAGAGCAGCCCCTTTTGCTACAAGTAAATGGGCATCTTCAGGGATAATTGTTGTATCATCATTTAATCCTAAAGTTTCTATAAATCTTTTTCTTAACTCAGAAAGATAATTTAAAGGACCACCTAAAAAAGCTACATGTCCACGAATTGGTCTACCACATGCAAGACCACTTATAGTTTGATTAACTACAGCTTGAAATATAGAAGCAGATATATCTTCTTTTGCTGCTCCTTCATTAATTAATGGTTGTATATCAGTTTTTGCAAAAACACCACATCTAGAAGCTATAGGATATATTGTTTTATAGTTTTTTGCTAACTGATTTAATCCTTCGGTATTTGTATGTAATAAACTTGCCATTTGATCTATAAAAGCTCCTGTACCACCTGCACAAGTTCCATTCATACGTTGTTCAACAAATTTATCAAAATATATGATTTTGGCGTCTTCGCCACCAAGTTCTATTACAACATCGGTTTTAGGTATGTATTTTTCAACTGCACGTTTACAAGACACAACTTCTTGAATAAATGGTAAGTCTAAAAATTTAGCAGCAGACATAGCACCTGATCCAGTAAGAGATATAGTGAAATTGTTATTAGGATACTTATCCACTAACATGTATAAAACATTACATACAGTATTTTTTGTATCTGAGAAATGCCTTTCATATGCAGTATATATAGTATTTAGATTTTCATCTAATACAGCTATTTTTACAGTTGTAGAGCCAACGTCAAGACCAACATGTAATATAGTATTGTTTTCCATAAGATTATAAATCCTCCTTAATCATAAACCAAGAAACAGTTTTATCATATATGGGAAAGTAACAAATATCCCATATAGAATAAATATAAAAGTTTTTAAACTTCTAATAATTTATTTAAATCGTTCATACACACTTATAATTATATCACATTCTACAATGAATTATTAATTTTGTCAATGTAAGAAAGTGGAAAAAATGGTTCTAAAAGCTAGACAAGGTAATATAAATTAAAGAGAAAAATCAAAAGAATATGTCAAAGAGGAGGAGATAAAATGAAAGGTAAAAGACTAATAGTAGTATTGGTAATCTTATTAATAATAGGTGGTGTTATTTTCTTTTGCACAAAAAATAGACAAGGAGAGGTTGTACAAGGAGAAATAATACCAGAAGAGGAGATTAGTGAAGAACAGGAACGAAAGACAATGATATCATTATATTTTAAAGATAAGCAAACAGGAGAGTTAACAAAAGAAAACAGAATGATTGATGTAAAAGTATTAGCAATTAATCCATACAAAGCATTAGTAGAAATGTTAATAGAAGGTCCTAAAACTGAAAGTTTACAAAGTACTATACCAGAAGGAACGAAAGTAAACGATATAAGTATTAATGGAGAATGTATACATGTAGACTTATCAAAAGAATTTATTAATAATCATGAAGGTGGATTAGACAATGAAAGTAAAACTATATATTCTATTGTAAATACTTTAACAGAGTTAAACGAAGTAAATTTTGTAAGAATATTTATTGATGGAGAAGAAAACCTAGGATTTCAAGATGGAAACGTAAATTTTCAAGAGAATTTTCAAAGAAATGATTAAAAGCGATACTGCTTTTAATCATTTAAAAAATTTATAAAGATGAACATAACGCTTAAAATGTTTAAAATCATTTAAAAAGCCCTCTACTTCATTTAATGATTTAATAGTATTATTCTTTTTTTCTTTAAAGTTTATTTTATTTTTTTTAGGAGGTGGAGGTGGTGCTTCTGGATTATCAGGAGCAGAACGATAAAATAATCTTTCATCCATAAAATCATCCTTTCTATTAAATTGTTGATTATTTAAGAATAACCAACAATCATTGAAAAATATAGAAGTTTAATATATAATATTCCAAGAAAATTTTATATGTGAGGTAAAGATGGAAATAGAGTTAAAGGAAAATGAGAGAATAGATGATTTAGAATATAAAGGATTAAGGATAATTCAAAATAGAGAGTGGTTTTGCTTTGGAATTGATAGCATATTATTAACTAATTTTGCAAAAGACTCAAAAAGAGGGAGCAAGATATTAGATTTAGGAACAGGAACAGGTATAATATCAATATTAATATCAAAAAAGGTAGAAAATGCAAAAGTGACAGCAATAGAGATACAAGATGAAGTAGCAGAAATGGCACAAAGAAGTGTAAAATTGAACAATTTAGAAGAAAATATCCAAATAATAAATGAAGATATAAAAAACATCTCTGAAAAAATCGGACAAGCAAAATTTGATGTGGTAATAACAAACCCACCATATAAAAAGAAAGAGACAGGAATTGTTAATGAAAATAATGTAAAAATGGTTTCAAGACATGAAATAACAGCTAATTTAGAAGATTTCATAAAAGTTGCATCAGAGCAATTAAAGGAAAGAGGAACTTTTTATATGATAAATAGACCAGAAAGAATAATAGATATATTCGAATATCTAAGAAAGTATAAATTAGAACCTAAAGAGATACAATTCATATATCCGAGTAAAGAGAAATCACCAAATGGAATTTTAGTAAAAGCAGTAAAAAATGGTGGAGATTTTTTAAAAGTTAGAGAACCTTTAATTATTTACAATGAAGATAGTACATATACAAATGAAGTTTTAAAAATTTATGGTAAAGTATAAGATAGATTATTTTTTAAATAAAACTAGCACAAATAATCGTGCTAGTTTTGTATAGAGTTCATAATCTTTTCAATTCTTTGAAGCTCTAATTTAAAAGTATTATATAAAGAAGTACTAATTGAACTAGTTCCATTTTCATAACTAGAAATGCTCTTTTTTAAATCTATTAATTCATATCGGTTTTTTGCTCCACTACCTTTATTATAGCAATATACTGGAACATAATTTACACTATCAATACTAATTTTACAATCTTTACCAGACTTAGTAATTTGTAAATTTAATATTATAGTATCTTGAGTATTTATATCTGACTGATTAGAAATAAAGTTACCCAAAGAATAAATAACAAAACCGTCTTTTGTTGAGCCATCTGCAAGAGTTATAGTCCTTTTTTCCATTGGTTGAAGAACATGTGGGTGACTTCCTAAAATTATATCAACACCATTATCAAAAAGGAAATCTGCTAGTTCTTTCTGTTCAGCATTAGGAGCTGTTTGATATTCAATTCCCCAATGCATATTAACACAGATAACATCTACATTTAAGTTTTTAGCAGAATTAATTTGTTTAAGAATAAGCTCTTTATTAATTAAATTAACACTATATGATTTATCCTTAGGAATAGTAATACCATTTGTACCATAAGTAAAAGAAAGAAAAGCGATATTTATTCCTTTAACATCTTTTACTAAAATAGTATTTTGTTCATCTTCACTTCTAGAAGTCCCCATATGAGAGAGCCCCATTTCATCTAAAGTGTTTAGAGTAGCCTCAAGACCAGAATATCCTTTATCCATGCAATGATTATTAGCAGTACCCAAAACATCAACGCCAATATCTTTTATAGCTTGACCTAATTCAGAAGGAGAATTAAAAGTAGGGTAACCACTATATCCACGAGCTTGCCCTGCAAAAGTAGTTTCTAAATTTCCGATAGTAATATCAGCATTAGAGGTGTAATTGGAAATATTTTTGAAAAAAGGAGAAAAATCATAAGTATTAGTACTAGAATTATAAGCAGCTTTATAATTAGGACCATGGCACATAATATCTCCAATAGCAGTTAAATTAATAGTAGTATCTTCGACTGTAGCAGTTTGAACAGTAGCACCATCATTAATATTAGAAGAATCTTGTGAAGTTTTTTCAGTTTTATTTGAAAATGCAAAATATATCCCACCAATAATTAAGCACAAAATAAGAATAAATATAATAATTCTAGGGTAATTAGGTTTACGCCTTTTTCTTCTTGTATAGTATTCATCTATATCCATACTAACCTCCCAATAAAAAATCTATATATAAAATAACATATAATAATATAAAATTCAATAATAATTATTAGATAACACAAAAACCACCAAACTTGGTGGTCGTTGTGCAAAGGTTTTAGAAGAGGATAGGATGATTAGTAATAAGATAATGTTTAGTCTCATTTTCAGGATAATTATATTTAAGTTTAGGTATATCAGAATATAAGAGAGTAAACAAATCGTGAGAGTCATTTAATAATAATTTTATGCTTTTGCCAGACGTCGTATAGTTAATTTTGACTATTTCGTCAACACCAACTATACAATAGGATGAAGTCTTATTTGCAAGTGGATCTAAATATATATCAAGAAATGAGCTACAAGATAGGGAAAATACAATATCGTTTCCTTCCTCTTTTAATATCTTGCCAATAAAATCTACTGAGCTAGATCCTTCTGGGATACGCCGTATACGTGGTTTAAAAGTTTCTTTGTTCATATAATAATTCCTCCATTTGTTTTTATTTAAGCATAGCTCACTCTAAGCATAACTTAAATTAATTATACACCGATTTTATGTAAATGTCAAAACAATAAAATTACAATATTTGTGTAAATTCCTTGTTTTTTTCCAAATTTTAAGGTAAGATATTTAAGACGAAAATTAAAATAATATAAGGATGGATATAAATGTACTTAAAAAGGTTAGAATTACAAGGATTTAAATCATTTGCAGACAAAACCACACTAGAATTAATGCCAGGAATAACAGCTGTTATCGGACCAAATGGTTCAGGTAAGAGCAATATTTCTGACGCAATAAGGTGGGTATTAGGAGAACAAAGTATGAAATCCTTAAGAGGGCAAAAATCAGAGGATGTAATATTTGCAGGAACACAGAGTAGAAAATCCTTAGGATTTGCAGAAGTATCTTTAATATTTGATAATATAGATGGAAGACTACCAATAGAATATACAGAAGTAACAGTCACAAGAAGACTATTTAGAAGTGGAGAATCAGAATATCTAATAAACAAAACAAACTGTAGATTAAAAGATATTGTAGAACTATTCATGGACACAGGAATAGGAAAAGACGGATATTCAATAATAGGACAAGGAAGAATAGATGAAATCCTAAGTAACAAATCAGAGGATAGAAGACATGTATTTGAAGAAGCATCAGGAATTGTAAAATATAAGGCTAGAAAGATAGAATCAGAGAAAAAATTAGAGCAAACCAAATTAAATCTACTAAGAATAAATGATATAATATACGAAATAGAACAAAAAATTGAACCATTAAAAGAGCAATCAGAAAAAGCAAAGAAATACTTAAACCTAAAAGAAGAACTAAAAAATATAGAAATAGGTCTTTTTGTATACAATATAAATGAATACAAAGAAAAATTAACAAAAATAATAGAAGATACCCAAATATTAAATTCCCAAAAAGATGAAGAAAACAATAAATTGGAAGAAATAAACAAATTGAAACAAAACTTAAAAGAAGAAATAGATTTAATCACAGAAGAAATAGAAAATTTACATAATTTAGAAGCAAAAACTCTACAAGAAAAAGAGCAAATAAACTCAGACATAAAGGTTATAAATGAAAGAATAACCAATAATAACTTAAACTATAAAAGATTTGAAGATGAAATTATAGAACTAAAAGAAAAGAAAAAACAATTAGAAGAAGAGGCAAAGCAAAAAGAAGAGAAAAAGATAAATCTGTTTGCAAATAAAGAAAAATTTGAAAAAGAGTTAGAAGAAAAGCAAAAAGAATTAGACGAGTTAAATAATAAATTATCAGAAAAAGAAAAAGAAATTGAATGTCACAAAAAAAACGTAGAGCAATGTATAGACAATAAATTCGAAAAGAGTACAGAACTTAGTAATTACGATGTTAACTTAGAAAATTTAGAAAAAAGAGAAAAAACTATAAAAGTAGAAATACAACAGGGATTATCAGAAATAGATAGAACTAAATTTACTAGAGAAGACATAGCAAAAGCTTTTTTTGATATAGAAAATAAAAGGAAAGACATATTATCAAAATTAGAAGAGGCAACAAAAAGTAAAGAAGAAAGTACAAATAAAATAAAAGAATACGAAGAAAAAATAAACGAAATATTATCAGAATACAGAATAAAAGAATCAAGATTAAAATTTTTAGAAGAAACAGAAAGAGAAAAAGAAGGGTATACCAAAAGTGTAAAAAATCTATTATTAGAATGCGAAAGAAATAAAGAATTAGCAAAAGGAGTAAACGGAGTTTTAAGCAGTTTAATAGAAGTAGACCAAAAATATGGAATAGCAATAGAAATGGCATTAGGAGGAGCATTGCAAAACATAGTAACAGAAACAGAAAATGAAGCAAAAAAATTAGTAGAATATTTAAGAAAAAATAATATAGGAAGAGCCTCATTTTTACCAATATCAGCAGTAAGAGGCAAAAAATTAGAAAAAATAAATAATAAGAATATTTCAGGAGTCCATGGAATAGCATCAGATTTAGTAAAATACAACCCTAAATATGAAGGAATAATACAAAGTTTACTTGGTAGAGTAGTAATTGTAGAAGACATGGACAAAGCCATAGAATTAGCAAAACAAAACAAATACTCTTTTAAAATAGTAACAATAAAAGGAGATATAATAAATCCTTCAGGGATGATTACAGGAGGGTCATCACCAACAAAAACAGTAAATATACTAGGAAGAGCAGGGGAAATAAAAGACTTAGAAAAACAATTAAAAGAAATAAGTGGAAAAGTCGAAAAATTAAAACAAGAAAAGCAGGAATATGAGGAATCCATAAAAGCAGTATTAGAAAATGCAAATACTCTAGAAGAAAGCCTAAAAGAGATAGATATACAATATGCAACAGACAAGCAAAAACTAGTTTCTGTAGAAGAAAATATTGAAAAAGCAGAAAAACGCTTACAAAAATTGAGAGAAGAGTCAGAAGAAATAAAAAAACAAAAAGAAGACATTGAAAAAAGGAAAACAGAAACACAAAAAGAAATTGAAAAATTAGACAATGAAAAAGAGAAATTAAATGCAATAATAAACGAATATGCTAATCTAAACAAAGACAACCAAAAATATATTGATGATTTAAACTTTGATGTAACAAACTTAAAGATATCAGTAAACTCTTTTAATGAAAGTGAAATTTCAATAGATGAAATGGTCGAAAGAATTAATAATGAAATTGCTACAAATGACACAAGCATTAAAAACAAGGAAGATAATCTGCAAAAAATAACATCAGAAAACGAAAAATTATCGCAAGACATCAAGGACTTTGAAAATAAGTTATCAGAAATGGATAAAAATATAGAAGGAAGAGATACTAAAGTACAAGAACTAAAAGAACAGAGAAATGAAAAAAATGAAAAGCTTCAAGAAACAGAAAATAAGATTTTAAATCAATTTGAGACCTTAGAAAGCATAAAATCAGAAATAACCAAAATAGAAATAAAAAAAGAAAAAACAGAACAAGATATAGAAGAGGTAACAAATAAACTTTGGGAAGAATATGAATTAACACCAAATAATGTATCAGAAAACTATCAAAAGCCCAATAATGTTGCAGTTGCAACAAAAGAAGCAAGTAAAATCAGAGAAGAAATAAAAAATCTAGGAAGTGTAAACATAGACTCTATAGAAGAATACAAAAACACATCAGAAAGATATGACTTTATGTGTGAACAAAGGCTAGATGTAGAAAACTCTATGGAACAATTAAAGAATGTAATAACAGAAATGACAGAAACAATGAAAGCACAATTCTTAAAACAATTCAAAATAATAAACGAAAACTTCAAAACAACATTCAAAGAATTATTTGGAGGAGGAACAGCAGAGTTAATACTAGAAGACGAAAACAACATTTTAGAAACAGGAATAGAAATAAAAGTACAACCACCAGGAAAAAAACTGCAAAACATGATGTTATTATCAGGAGGAGAAAGAGCATTTACAGCAATAGCATTGCTATTCTCAATGTTAAAAATAAACCCATCGCCATTTTGTATATTAGACGAAATAGAAGCAGCACTAGACGATGTAAATGTATATAGATTTGCAGAATACCTAAAAAAATTCACAAAAGAAACGCAATTCTTAACAATAACACACAGAAAAGGAACAATGGAACAAGCCTCCACAGTCTACGGAGTTACAATGGAGGAAAACGGAATTAGTAAGCTATTATCAATGAAATTGAACTAATAATAATTCCGTTTTCGTGAAAAATTTACGGAGTAAATTTTGCTCGATTTCAGGAATTAGTAAGTTGCTATCAATGAAATTAAACTAATAACAATTCTTTTTCAACTTAGGTTATATTAATAAATAAAGGTAAGAAATGTAGGGGCACCGTTTGGGGAAATGCCCGTGAGACATTACACCACTGTGCCCTCTATGTATTTTTAATGAATAATTAATATTGAATAGTTAATGATGAATAATAGATGTAGGGGGCACGAAGTGTTATTCATAAAAAGAAATATAAACGAAAGGAAGAAAAACATGGTAGAAAAAAGAAAAATAGTTCTAATAGGAACAGGATTTGTAGGAATGAGTTTTGCATACTCATTATTAAACCAAGGAGGAGTAAATGAATTAGTATTAGTAGATGTAATGAGTGAAAAAGCAGAAGGAGAAGCCATGGACCTAAGCCATGGACTATCATGTGCACCATCAAGAATAAACATAAAATCAGGGGACTATTCAGAATGTAAAGATGCAAACATGGTAGTAATTACAGCAGGAGTTGCACAAAAGCCAGGTCAAACTAGACTAGAATTAGCAACAACTAATGCAAAAATAATAAAAGAAATTACGCAAAATGTAGTATCAAGTGGATTTAAAGGAATTTTCATAGTAGCAAGTAATCCAGTAGATATTATGACATATGTAGTATCAAAAGTATCAGGATTTCCAAAGAACAAAGTAATCGGTTCAGGAACAGTATTAGACACGGCAAGATTAAGATATATATTAGGAGAATACCTTAATGTATACAGTAAAAATGTGCATGCATATATTATGGGAGAACATGGAGATTCATCATTTGTACCATGGACACATTGCTATATTGGGTGCAAAAAGGTAACAGAAGTATTAGAAGATAGACATCAAGATTTAAGCATATTAGATGATATATATAAAGATGTCCAACAAGCTGCATATGAAATAATAAATAGAAAAAAAGCCACATATTATGGAATAGGCTTGGCACTTACAAAACTAGTAAGAGCAATACTAGATGATGAAGAACAAATATTACCAATATCTGCGAAACTAGAAGGTGAATATAACCATAAGGGATTATTTATTGGAGTTCCAGCAATTATAAATAGAAATGGAACAAGAGAAATATTACAATTAAGGTTAACAGAAGAAGAACAAGCTAAATTTGATTATAGCTATGATACATTAGAAAAGACAATAAAAGAAACAATAGAACCTTTATTAAATTAAATCTAAAAACAATAAGTAAAGAGCACGACTATATAGTTGCGCTCTTTTAAAATCATATAAAAATATCAAAATACTATTGAAAAATTTTATAAATATGTTAAAATTAAAATAATTTAAATTCAAGAACAAATTCAAAATTTCAAAAGCCTTATTTATCTAAAGGCAAAAATCCTCAAAAATTAATTAAATAATATCGAAAGGAGAAACTATGGAAATGCTATCATCAAAACAAAAGACTGCCATTATAATAGCAGGTGTAATTGTTGTGGGAATATTCATATTTTATATGTCCACAAAGACAAAAGAGAGCGACTATTCTACAATAAACGAAATTACAGAACAAGAAACAGAGGAGGTGGAAGAAGAAACAGAAGAAAAAGAAGTTCCCAAAGAAATAGTAGTACATATAACAGGTGCAGTTCAAAATGAAGGAATAGTAAAATTAAAAGAAGGTTCAAGGATAATAGATGCTGTTGAAGCAGCTGGGGGGATGACAAGTGATGCAAACTTAAAAATGATAAATTTAGCATATGCAATAAGAGATGGACAAAAAATATATATACCGAGAGTATCTGACTTAGAAGAGGGAGTAGAGATAAGTGGAGACACTGGAATATATGGAACTATGGATACTGAAATGCAAATAGACTCAAATGCAAATACAAAAATAAATATAAATACGGCAAACAAAAATCAATTAACAAGTATAACAGGTATTGGAGAAAGCACAGCAAATAAAATAATACAATATAGAGAGAAAAATGGTAAATTTAAAAATATTGAAGAAATAAAAAACGTATCAGGAATAGGAGAGTTAAAGTATAATAATATAAAAGATTATATTTGTGTATAATAAAAAAACGGTGGATGTAAATCCACCGAATGTATAAATATCTATTTTTTCTTCATCAATACTTTTCCAATCATGTAGAAAGTATCATTATTAGATACTTGAATATCTTTGTAATCAGGATTTTCTGCCTTTAAGGTAATCTTACCTCTTTTATCATAGAATCTTCTAATAAGAATTTGATCATTATAATTAAATAAACCATAATCCTTACTATTTAATGGAGTGTTAAATTCTATAAAGACATATGATCCTTTCTCAAAAGATTTATTCATTGCATCATCTGGAATTTTAACTGCAATAGCAGCACTTGGCATATCTGATGGGCAATCTATAAAGCTTCCTATGCTATCAACAGCAAGGATTTTGTCATATGAAATGTGTTTCACAGCGTTATAGCTTTCTTGTTCCTCATTAATAGTTTTATCATATGTATACATTAATTGTTGATATGGGATATCAAGAGCCTTACAGATGTTCTTTAAGGCTTTATGGCTTGGATTTCTTTCCCCTTTCTCAATATGAGTCAAATGTCCAATGTTAATATCAGTAAGTCTAGCAAGTTCAGTTTTTGTCATTCCTTTAGCTTTTCTAGCTTTTGCAAGCATACCTCCAATCATAATCTTCAACCTCTTTCTTAAAAATATAGTATTATTATACACAATAAAACATCATTTGTCTAGCAGTAAATGCAAAATTTTACAAAAAATAATGTTTTTCTTAGTAAATTGCCATTTAAATTATAAAAAAATAATTTTTTATTTAAAAATATCATAAAAGTATTGACTTGTCAACAAGTAATATGATAATATTTTATTGTCATAAAAGGAGGGGTTAAAATGAATGAAAACAGAATAAAGGAATACAGGGTAAGCAAGGGAATTACATTGTGTGAGCTGTCATCAAAGACAGGAATATCAGCTCGGATATATATGTCATTTAGAAAAAGGTACAAGAAATAATCCGTCAGTAGAGGTCATGAAAAAAATATCTAAGGCATTAGGTGCGAAAGTCTCAGAAGTGTTTTTCTGGGAGTAAAAATAGGACAAATAAGACAAAATGAAAAAAATATTAATTTGTCCTTGCAAGAGCTAAAAAGATATGCTATAATAATTAAGTTAAATAACATTAATTCAGTTGTTAGAGAAGGCGCCTCTTAAGATAACTGTAGTATTGTAAAAAAGTATATAAAAATATACAATTATAAATAGTATAAATAGTAATGTAATTACTAAAAAATAATTAAAAATATGGGTGATTAGCTCAGTTGGTAGAGCAGCTGACTCTTAATCAGAAGGTCCGGGGTTCGACCCCCCGATTGCCCACCAAACATACATCTTAAAGCAAAACTTTCCTACAAAGTAAATTTATCTTTGTAGGAAAGTTTTGTTAACAGCCAGCGTAATTAAAAGCTATAAAATTAAGCTGAAATTGATAACTGTAAGGTAATTGATGCTTAAAATCCCAAGCTTGCTTGAATGTTGAAAGAAAATCTTTAGCTAAATTTTCTTTTACCCTTCTAGCAGATTCAAGAGATTCCATACAATGACTACCTAAGTCTATAAAGTCATCATCTCGATAGACTATAGCTCCAGTATCTGACCGTGAAATTTGATAAGAATAAAAATATACCATATTTTTGCTCCTTCCATTTGAACAACTTATACCACTTTTTTATTATAAACAAACAAATCGGTTTTTGTCAACAAAAAACCGATTTGTTTGCAGAATTAAACGATTATCCACTTTTAAAAATGATGCACCACTTTTATATAAAATTTGCACAAATTTCGCACCACTTTGAAGATTTTTAATGGAACTGCTCACTCTTAATCAGAAGGTCCAGGGTTTGACCCCCGATTGACCACCCAAAAACAGTATTTATAAATACTGTTTTTTTAATATATTAACTTTTATCTTCTAAAAATACAATTTGCTCTTTTCTGTGTTGTTGTTTTTCCTGAAGATTATTAAGCATTTCCTCATCAAGAGAATCTTTATTATTATTAATATAATTTTCTGTATTTCTATAATTTTCTTTCAAATTTTCTAGATGTTCTTCTGGAGAAATATATTTATCTTCATCCTTTATAAGACTCTCTAGTTCACGTATTTGCTCTTCTCTAACTTTCTGAATTTCTCTAGCATGTTCTTTATTAGTTGGATCTCCAATTTCAGAATACTGTTCTAAATGTCTTTCAGTTCTAGTATGATTTTCAACTAAATTTTCTAAATTCTCTAACTCTCTATCTTTCTTTTCATTATCATCATTTTCAAAATTTTTCATCATAAAATCCTCCTTTTTTTAAACCTACATTTATATAATTTGCATTTTTATTAATTTTATAAATAGAAAAAAATGTATTATAAAAAATTAAAATTAGAAAAACATTTTATCTAATAAAATCCATAAAAACTTAAACATGTAAATAAACAGAAAATAAAGGAAAAATAAGTTGTATAATTTTTGTGAAAATTATGTGAATGTAGTGTTACAATTGATGTGAAACAAAAATAATAGTAAAAAAGTGATTCAAG
>CAPZDM010000023.1 GCA_948745425.1 uncultured Clostridia bacterium | reverse complement strand
TTGGGTATCTTATTTTTTATATTTTTATTTTCCCCGAATATATTTTACACTAACAAATTATATATTTTTTAAATATTCTTCTAACTCTGATAATTTAATCTTTTTAGTCAAGTTAGAAATATACACATCATTTGAATAATTGAAAACTAAAAAAGTAATATCCTTAATAATCACTCTATGTGGCTCAATATATGTAAGATTAGTTTTTTCTAATTTTCTAATGCTACCATTTATAAAGGTAGGAGTAACTTTTGAAAACTCACATATAAACTCTAACCTTTGTTTTAAACATTCCTCAAATTCTAGTTCTTGCTTAATTATCTTCATATCAAGCACCATCCTTTCCATATAGAATTAGGATGATTTTTTGCAAAAGAAAAAATCAACCATTTTACTGATTGATTTTCATATCTCTCTGTTCTGTAAAAAGTTCGAACAGATACATCGTTGGAGCTTGCAACGGGAATTGAACCCGTGACCTCAGCCTTACCAAGGCTGCACTCTACCTACTGAGCTATGCAAGCATATAAATTTGTAGAGGACTTTATATAGTTTCCTCTACATCTATAATATTTTTTATTGCTTTTTTTCTAATTCTTTGAATAGCATTGTCTACAGATTTTACTTGAGTATCTAGTTTTGTAGCAATTTGCTCATAACTTTCTCCATTTATAAATCTTTTTAAAACTTGCTTTTCAAAATCGCTAAGTGATTTGTCTATCGTGACTTCTATGTTTTTATAATATTCTTTTTTTGTTATTGTTTCTAATGGATCTTCTATTAGATTCGCATTAAATATATCCATTAGGTCTTTTCCATCATCATCGTCTTCCCCTGCTGATGCATTTAATGATAAGTAAGAATTAAGTGGCATGTGTTTTTGCCTATTTGATGTTTTAATCGCTGTTATCATTTGACGTTCAATGCACATATTTGCAAAAGATTTAAATGATGATTGCTTGTCACATTCAAAGTTTTGAACAGCTTTATATAATCCAATCATTCCTTCTTGAATCATATCTTCCCTTTCTGCTCCTATTATAAAGTACTTTCCAACTTTCATGTTGACTAGTTCTTTATATTTATCTAATAAAAATTCTAAAGCTTCTTTATTACATTCTTGCTTTATGAGCCTGACTAGTTCTTCATCACTCATATCTTTTATATTGCTACTGTCTGTAAAGAAAAATCTAGTTGTACTTTCCATATGTTTTTCCTCCTGATGTTCGTCTTTGAAGCTATTATATGCGTAAAAACCTTTGGTGTCAATAGTTTTAGGACAAATTTATTAAAAATCCTTATGTTTCAAATTTATATTCTACTTCTTCCATAAAATTGTATATTTCACTTAAGTACTTCTTTGTTATCATTGCTAGCTTAGCTGGTGGATTTTTTGAACCTTGATATATTAGCTTTTTTGTGTAACAGTTTTCTGTTGTTTTAAATACTAGATATCTATTTTCTAAGTAAGTGAAATATACTTGATAACCTTTGTCTAATATTTCTTCGAATTCATCAAATGTATGACCTTCCATTTTATTCATTCCTTTTCTATTAAATATTGACCTTTTTATTATTTATTTAATTTTCACAAATTTTCAATTAATGGGCGAAGGCAATCCTCGCTCCTACATTATCATTTTCGCAAATTCTTCTTCTGTTATTATTGTAACGCCCAATTCTTGTGCTTTTGTGAGTTTTGAACCTGCTTCTTCTCCTGCTAGTACATAGCTTGTTTTCTTTGATACAGAACTTGATGTTTTTCCTCCAAATCTTTCTATTATTTCACTTGCTTCATCCCTTGTATATTTTTCAAGTGTACCTGTTAATACAAAGGTTTTTCCTGCAAATCTATCGTCTCTTTGTTCTATATCTTCATAACTTTCCATGTTTACACCTGCGTTCTTTAGTTTTTCTATTAAGTCTATTGTTTGTTCTTGGTGAAAAAATTCATATATACTTTTGGCTGATATTCCTCCTATTGTATCTATTAAATTTAGACTTTCTATACTTGCATTCATTACCTCTTCTATATTTCCATATCTTTTTGCAATTATTCTGGCTGCTTTATTTCCAATATGTCTTATTCCTAATGCACATATTAGCCTTTCTAAATCATTACTTTTGCTTTCATTAATTGCATCTATTAAGTTTTGTGCAAATTTGTCTCCACTCTTTTTTAATGAAGCTATTTCTTCTTTTTTTAAATAATAGATGTCTGCAATATTACTTAGATATCCTCTTTCTACAAGTTGCTCTATTACAGATATTCCTAATCCTTCTATGTCCATTCCTGATTTAGAGGCAAAGTGGACTAAATTTTGTAAATTTCTTGCACTACATTCTATTCCTATACAATACCACGCTGCTTCTCCTTCTTCTCTTACAACAGTTCCTCCACATACTGGACATACTTTTGGCATTTCAAATTCTATTTCTTTTCCATTTCTCTTTTTCTTTAAGACATCTACTACTTCTGGTATTACATCTCCTGCCTTTTGAATTACTACATGGTCTCCTATCTTTATTCCTTTTTCTTTTATAAAGTCTTCATTGTGTAATGTTGTCTTAGATATTGTTGACCCTGCAAGTTCTACTGGCTCTAATATTGCAACTGGTGTAATTGCCCCTGTTCTACCTACTTGACATTGTATTTCTTTTAGTATAGTTTCTTTTTTTTCTGGTGGATATTTATATGCAATCGCCCAACGTGGTACTTTAAATGTTGTTCCAAGTTTTTCTCTATAATCCAAATTATCAACTTTGATGGCTGCTCCATCTGTTCCAAATGTTAGACTTTCTCTTCTTTTTCCTATATCTTCTACTGCTTCTATTGCTTCTTCAATTCCATGACATAATTTTTTTTCTGGATTTACATTAAATCCTAATTTTTCTAAGTATAGTAGTTGTTCATAGTGTGAATTAAATTTATTTCCAGTTAATCTTTGAATATTAAATATATAAATGTCTAATGGTCTTTTTTCTGTCATTTTACTGTCTAATTGTCTTAATGAACCCGCAGCTGCGTTTCTTGCATTTGCAAATGTTTTTTCACCTAAAATTTCTTGTTCTTCATTCATTTTCTCAAAGTCTTTTTTAGATATAAAAATTTCTCCACGAACTATTAAATCTACAGGTTCTTTTAACTTTTTAGGTACGTTTTTTATTGTTCTAATATTTTCTGTAACATCTTCTCCTTCTGTACCATTTCCTCTAGTTGCTCCTGTTACATATTCTCCTTTTACATATTCTATTGCTGACGATAAACCATCTATTTTTGCTTCTACAGTATAATCTATTTCTTCTACTCCTAATTGTTTTTTAACTCTTTCATCAAAACTCTTAAGTTCTTCTATTGAAAATACATCTTGTAGACTTTGAAGTGGTACTTCATGCTCTATTTTATTAAAGCCTTCTTTTACAGTTCCTCCAACTTTTTGAGTTAATGAATCTTTATCTATGAATTCTGGAAATTTTGCCTCTAAATTTCTAAGTTCTACCATTAGCATATCATACTCTAAATCACTGATTTCTGGGTCATCATCATCATAGTATTTTTTTGCATAATATGCGATTTTGTCTCTTAATTCTTTTATCTTTTTTTGTGCTTGTTCTTTGTCCATTATATTTATCTTTCCTTTCTTGCTTTTCACACTTCTAGTCTTTTAATAAATTTCTTCCACCTTTTAAATAGTCCCATCCTGAAAAAATTGTTGCTATTACACATATTACTAAAAGTGATGTTGATAAAATATTAATTCCAAATTGTAGATTATTCATATATATGCTTGCACTATTTTCCATAATTGCTTGTGTGTTTGAAACTCTAAAAACAAATTGTCCAAAGCTAAATTTATCAGCAAAACAACAAATTACTGCAAGCATTTGTGTTACTGTTTTTATTTTTCCCCAAATTGATGCTGGTATTACTTTTCCACCTTTTTCTACTGCAATTAATCTATACCCTGATACCATAAATTCTCTTATTAATATTATTATAGGTATCCATGATGGAATTTTTGAATACTCTACTAAAATTATTAGTGCTGTTAATACTAGCATTTTATCTGCTATAGGGTCTAAAAATTTTCCAAAGGTTGTAACTTGATTCCATTTTCTTGCAAGTGTTCCATCTAATTTATCTGTAATTGCTGCTATTATAAAAATCATGTTCATTATCCAAAATGCAGTTGTTATCCCTAAAAATTCTCCTGGTATTCCAATTACACTATCAAATATCGGAATAATCATCATTATTATAACCAAAATCATTCTAAAAATAGTAAGTTTATTAGGTAAATTCATAAATATCTCTCCCTTATTTTCCTAATTTATTTGCTTCTTCTTTTATTTTTGAAATAAATTCTTGTTTATTTATTGCCCCAATATCTCCTTCTGCTCTTGAACGAACTCCTACTGTTCCTGTTTCTTCTTCTTTTTTACCTATTACTAACATATATGGAACTTTTTCTAATTGTGCTTTTCTTATCTTGTATCCTATCTTTTCGTTTGAATCATCTAATTCAACTCTTATTCCTGCTAATTTTAATTCTTCTACAAAGTTTTCTGCATATTCTTTGTTATCATCTGATATTGGTAATACTTTTACTTGTACTGGTGATAACCATACTGGAAGTGCTCCTTTTGTTTCTTCAATTAAGAATGACATAAATCTATCTAATGTTCCAAGTATCGCTCTATGAATTACTACTGGTCTATGTTCCTTTCCATCTTCCCCTATATATTCTAGTTCAAATTTTTGTGGTAATAAAAAGTCTAATTGACAGGTTGAAACAGTTACATCATGCCCTAATGCTGTTTTTATTTGAACATCTAATTTTGGTCCATAAAATGCCGCTTCTCCTTTTGCTTCATAGAATTCAACTCCAAGTTCTTCTAAGATTTCTCTTAACTGGCTTTCTGCATTGTCCCACATTTCATCATCATCATAGTATTTTACTTTGTCTTCTTTATCTCTTAAAGATAGTCTAAATGAATAGTCTTTAAATCCAAAGTCTTCATATACAGATAAAATTAATTCTACGACTTTTCTAAATTCTTCTTTAATTTGGTCTGGTTTTACAAAAAGATGTGCATCGTTTTGACACATTTCACGTACTCTTTCTAGTCCACAGACTGATCCACTTGCTTCATATCTAAAATCATGTGCAAGTTCCCCTATTCTTATTGGTAATTCTCTATATGAATGCATTTTGTTTTTATATACTAACATGTGATGAGGACAATTCATTGGTCTTAAAACTAATTGCTCGTTTTCCATTTGCATAATTGGGAACATATCATCTTTATAATGTGCCCAATGTCCACTTGTTTCATATAATTTTACATTTGCAAGTGATGGAGTGTATACATGTTTATATCCTAATTCTATTTCTTTGTCTTGAATATATCTTTCTAATATTCTTCTTATTGTAGCACCATTTGGTAAATACATTGGAAGTCCAGAGCCAACTAATTCATGTGTCATGAATAGTTCTAATTCTTTTCCTATTTTTCTATGGTCTCTTTGTTTTGCTTCTTCTAGTTTTGCTAGGTATTCATCTAGTTCAGATTGTTTTGGGAAAGAAATACCATAAATTCTTTTTAACATTTTATTATGCTCGTCCCCTCTCCAATATGCTCCTGATGTAGATAATAATTTTACACATCTAACACATCCTGTTGATGGTAAATGTGGCCCTCTACATAAGTCTGTAAATTCTCCTTGTTTATAAAATGATATTGTCTCTCCTTCTGGTAATTCTTTTATTAATTCTACTTTATAGTCTTGTTTTTGTTCTTCCATTAGTTTTATTGCTTCTTCTCTTGGAAGTTCAAATCTTTCAATAACTAGATTTTCTTTTTCAATTTTTTTCATTTCTTCTTCAATTTTTAATAAGTCTTCTTCTGAAAATGATTGTTCAATGTCAAAGTCATAGTAAAATCCATTTTCTATTGATGGTCCAATAGCTAATTTTACTTCTGGAAATAGTCTTTTTACTGCTTGTGCCATAATGTGTGATGTTGTATGCCAATATACACTTTCTTCTACTTCTCTTGTTTTTCCACCTTCTAATTTAATTTTAAACATATGATTTTCCTCCTTTTTATATTTATTAGAACCTATAATTTATTTAAGCAATTCCTCCGAAGATCGGGCGACTACAGATAAAAAATCCCTATGGGATTTTTTGTATCCCATAGGGGTATATTTTCATATACGGTTCCACCCTAAGATTTCACTTCATTTTAGATTTTAACGCTAATCCTAAACGCTAGCATTTCTGCTAGAAACTCCGAGGTAGTTTTTCAAATATGTTTACTAAAATTAGCTTTCAGCCACGACTAATTATCTCTACTAGCAACCTTTATTTTACTTCCGTCCTCTTCACAGTTTACTAAATTAATACAATTATAGTATTTTATATAAACCTTGTCAAGGGAAAATTTTGTAATTATTTTGTATCTTCCTCTTTTTTCATATAAATTTCCCTAATAGGATATGCTAATTTTATCTTTTTGTTTTCTAATAATGTTATTAGATTTAAGTTTGCTTTTGTTTTGAATTTTAGGAATTCTGCAAAGTCTATTATATTTACGAAAAAGTATATTGATATTTTTATTGAGTCTTCTGTTATTTCTCCTACATTTACTTGTAGAGAGTCTTGTATTACTTCTGTATTACTGTATAACACTAGCTTTATTGAATCAATTAGTTCTGAAATTTGACTAGCTGTAGTATTTAAAGGTAATCTTAAACTTAAGTCTATTCTTCTTTTATCTATTTTTGATACATTTACAACTGATTCACTTACAATTTTAGAATTTTGTATTGTTACTACTGCATTTTCTGCTGTTCTTATTTTAGTACTTCTAAATTTTATTTCTTCTACAGTTCCAGCATAGCTTCCAACTTGAATATAATCTCCTATTTCAAATGGCTTATCTGTTATAATTGCAAATCCACTTAATAGGTTTTCTGCTAGTTCTTGTGCAGCAAGTGCTATTACCACACTACTTAGCCCTAGACCTGTGATTAATCCACTTAAATCATATCCTAAGTCTGCTATAATCATAAATCCAGCGACTATATATAAAAATACTTTTATAACTTTACTAATTACGCTTATTGCTACTTTATTTTCTGAAAATTTTTCACTCTCTCCTACTTTTCTCATTATTTTGGATTCTGGAGAAATTAATTCTGCTACTAATTTTGCAACATTTAAAATTACAAAAATTCTAACTATTTTTGAGCATAGAATAAACCAATTTTCAGGTAGATTTAATACTAATAGTGCTATGTAAATTCCTATACATAGAAAAATGCCTTTTAATGCTTTATATATATCACTATTTTTAATTTTTTCTTTATCGTTTCCTTTGATTTTTAATAGTTTCATAACTAATTTAGAAAACAATGAACTCACCATATAAAATACTATGACAATTACTATAGCAATTAGAACATCTATTAAATTTCTTTCTTTAATATTTTCAATAAAACTTTTTATTTGCTCCATCTTTTATTCCTTCCTATTTATTGAAACTTGGTTATTAAAAATTTTTTTACTATTTACTTAAAATGTGTTTTTCAATAAATGTTGCAACTCCATTTTGATCATTTGTTAGCGTTATATAGTCTGCCATATTTTTTAGTTCTTCTTTTGCATTTCCCATGGCTACTCTTGTTCCACATGCTTTAAACATTGCACAATCATTTATACCATCGCCAAACCCTATTGTTTCTTCTTTTTTTATTCCTAACTTATTAATTAAATGTTGTATTCCTACTCCTTTATCAATATTCTTACTGTTTATGTCAAACCAGAACTTCCCTAATCTATTAATTCCATAGTTTGGTAATGCCATGTCTTCATCATTTAGCAATAATTCCATTATTTTCTGTCTCTTATCCATTCCTACATTATCTATTACCATTTGCATTATTTTCTTATTTTTAATATCTTCTATTCCATTTATTTTAATATGTTTATCTGGTTCTCTTTTCCAAACCTGGGCATTACCAAATGTTATTTTCTTTGACTCTAAAACTAATTCTACATCTTCTTTTTCACAAATATTCCATATGTTTTCTAAAGTTTCTTTTTTTAATGCGTTTTCAAATATTTCTATATCATTTTCATAATTATAAACAAAACTTCCATTACATGCTATTACATATTTTGAAGCGTTTATATCTTTAGATATTTCACATACAGATGAATTGCTCCTTCCAGAGCATAGAACAATATATTTTTTTTCGTCTTTAGCTTTATTTAAAATATTTTTGGTATATTCTGTTACCTGTTTTTTAGTGTTGTATAATGTTCCATCAATGTCTAAAAAAACCATTTTTACTTTATTTAATTCAGGGGTCATATTTTATCTCCTTATTTTATATTCATCTATATTTTACAATATTTTTTGGAAAAACGCAACGAAATATTATATATAATATGATTTGTGTATATTCAATGGGCAGACACAAGTCCTGCCCCTACATATGTTAAATTTCTTATTTTTTAATGTAAATCAAAAAATTCTTCTATAATTGATTTGTGTATAAATCAAAATATTTTCCCTTTTTAGATAATAGTTCTTCATGTGTTCCTTGTTCTACTATATTTCCATTTTCTAAATATAATATTCTGTCTGCTTTTTGTATGGTTGAAAGCCTGTGTGCAATTATAAAAGTGGTTTTTCCTTTCATTAATTCTAACATACTTTGTTGTATTTTATTTTCAGTTATTAAATCCACATTACTTGTAGCTTCATCTAATATTAATATACTTGGATTTCTTAACATTACTCTAGCTATTGTTATTAATTGTATTTCTCCTTCTGATAGCATTTCATTATTGATTATTGTTTCATATTTGTTTGGTAATTTTTCTATAAATGAGTCTGCTTTTGCCAGTTTTGCTACTTTTTTTATTTCGTCTTCTGATATATCTTTTAACCCATATGCTATATTTTCTTTTACTGTGTCTGTAAATAACTTCGTGTCCTGTAATACTATACCAATATTTTCTCTTAGTTCTTTTATTGATATATCTTTTATATTAGTTCCATCAATATATATGTTTCCTTTATCTATTTCATAAAATCTCATTAATAGATTAACTATTGTAGTTTTTCCAGCCCCTGTTTTTCCTACAATGGCAACCTTTTCTCCTACTTCTACTTTTAAATTAAAGTTTTTTATAAATGGTTCTTTTGTGTATGAAAAGTCTACGTTTTTAAATTCTATACTTCCTTTTATTATGTGTTTTTTTGTAGCTTCAAATTTCTCGTCTTCACTATTTAAAAATTTATCTATTCTTTTAGATGAAGCAAATGCTGTTTGTAGTTCTGATAAAATCGCTGTAATCTCGTTAAATGGTCTTGTAAATATACTTGTATACATTAGAAAAGTCGTAATGCCCCCAATTGTTATTTCTCCATTTAGCATTAATATTACTCCAATAATTCCAGTTATAACATAACCTGTATTTGATACTAATCTAGTAGCAGGATTAGTTAGTGCTGAATAAAACCCAGCTTTTACTCCTGTTTTATATAATTCTATATTTAATTTGTCAAAATTTCTTTCTGCTACTTCTTCATAATTAAAGTTTTTTACTGTGTTTTGATAAGTAATAAATTCCTCTACATTATTGTTTAATTTAGCAATAACATTTGCTCTATCTTTAAAAAATATATTTGTGTTTTTTGTTATCCACCTTGAAATAAAGTACATTACTGGTGCAACAATTATCAAAATTGCAGACATTTTAATATTTATTTTAAGCATTACTATAATAGAAAAAATCACAATTACAATACCACTTATAATTTTAGGTAATCCTTGAATAATTCCATTTGAAATATTTTCAATGTCTATACTAAATTGATTTAAAATATTTCCATATTCAATTTTATCTATTTCTTTTATTTTAATATTATTTATTTTTAAAAATAAATCTTCTCTTACTTCTTTTTGAATTCTTGCAATCATCTTTGATAAAAATTTTACTTGTAAAATACTAAATATGTATATTACTACATATAAAGTTACCAAAATAATTAAATTAATGATAAATTCTTTATATGATAATTCTATGAAGTTATCAATTATTTTTCCAACATATATTGGTGCTATTACTGTAAGTATGGACACAAGTATTGTAAAAATTGATATTATTAATAATGCTTTTTTATCCTTTAAGATATATTTTTTCATAATATTTATCTCCTTCATTGAAAGCACAGATGCCTAAATGGCGCACTTACAATTTCTGTAATTGTAATATTTCTTTATAAATTTCTGATGTGTTTTGTAATTCTATATGATTTCCTATTTGTTCTACCTTTCCATCATTCATAACTATTATTCTATCACAATTTTTCAAAGAAGATACTTTTTGTGCTGATATTATAGTTGTAATATTGTTTTCTTTAACAAAATTGTATATATTATTTAAAATTTTTTCTTCTGTTTTAACATCTACACTACTTGTTATATCATCTAATATTAATATTTTAGGTTTACTAATAAATGCTCTAGCTAGTGCTATTCTTTGCCTTTGTCCTCCTGATAGATTTGCTCCATTTCCTTCTAATAAAGTATTTTTTTTATCTCTCATTTTTTCAATAAATTCTAGTGAATCTGATTTTTCTAATGCTTTATATAGAGTTTGTTCATCTATTTCTTGCCCGTAATTTTATATTTTCTTCTATTGTTCCAGTAAAAAATTGTTTCTTTTGTGAGATTATTCTAATATTATCTTTTAAAGTTTGCTTTGTATAATATTTTATATATTTTCCAAATATTAAGATTTCGCCTGAATCTACATCATAATTTCTATTTATTAGATTTAATAGGCTTGTTTTTCCACTAGCAGTAAAACCTATTATCCCTATTATTTCTCCTTTTTTTATTGTTAAATTAAGGTTGTTTATTAATTCTGATTGTCTATTATATGCAAAGCTTATATTTTGTAATGTTATGGCGTTTTCTGTATTTTCTATTGTATCTAATTTTCCATATTGCATATCTGGTTTTATTCTCATTATTTCTGCTATTCTATTTGCAGATACAAATGCTCTTGTATATATTACTATTAAATTTGATAGCACTATAATTGCATTGGTCATTTGAGAAATATAATTAATAATAGCAATTAAATTTCCTATTGAAATATTATTTACATATACCTTGGAAATGTATAAAACTAATACTATTGCTATATTTAAAATAATTACATTACTGGGAGTTAATAAATTTGATATGAAATTATATTTTGATGATATTTCATGAATTTTATTGTTTTGTATATCAAATTTCTCTTTTTCAAATGTTTTTGTGTTAAAACTCCTTATTAGCCTAATATTAACTAAGTTTTCCTTTATTCTAACTAATGTTTCATCTATTTTTAGGTTAAGCGTTCTTTGTAATTTTGAACTGATTTTAAAAATTATATATATAGATATTGATAGTATAATTAATGCAAGAATTACTGTTATTGCAATTTTAGCATTTATTATAAAAATCATTATTAATGAACCTATACAAATAAATGGTGACCTTAATACTAATCTTATAAACATTGCAATTGCTACTTCTAAATTGTTTATATCATTTGTAATTCTGTTTACAAGTGCTGATGTTCCATATTGATATATTTGTTTGTCTGATAATTGTGATACATGTTTATAAAATTTTTTTCTTAAATTTGTTCCATAACCCTGTGATGCTTTTGCTGCAAAATATTGACTAGTACTTGCACTACAAAAACCAATTAATACTAACATTAATATCCCTATTGTATATAGTAATATTTGTTTAGTAGTTAAATTAGTATAATTGTCTATAATTTTAGCAATCATTATTGGTAAAGATATTTCTATTATCGCTTCAAATAGTTTAAATAATGGTCCAAATGTTAATTCTTTCTTATATGGTTTTAAATATTTTAGCATTTCTTTCATTAATTATCTTTCCTCCAAAAGTTTTTTTATTATTCTTCCATAAATATTATTATTTAAACAATAATATTACCTTTTGTATAGAAAACAAATGACAGACATAAAGTCTGCCATTTATTGTTTTTCCATATTATGGAATTAGCTAACTAATATTCCATAATTGTTACTCTTCCCAATTATGGAATACTTCTGATACATCATCTAAGTCATCTAGTCTTTCCAATAGTTTTTCCATCACTTCTGCACCATGTTCATCTAGTTTTATATATGATGTTGGTACCATTTGAATATCTGCTTCAACAAATTCTAATCCATTTTCTTCTAATTTTTCTCTTACCTGTGAAAAGCTTTCTGGTGATGTTGAAATTTCGTAATAATCTTCCCCAGCTTCAAAGTCATCTGCTCCACAGTCTAATGCAAGCATCATTAATTCGTCTTCACTCATATTTGTGCTTGCTTGCTCTATAATTATTATACCTTTTCTATTAAACATATATGATACACATCCATTAGTTCCTAATGATCCTCCTGATTTATCAAATGCATGTCTTACATCTGCAGCTGTTCTATTTCTATTGTCTGTTGTTGCATTTACAATTATGGCAACTCCATTTGGTCCATATCCTTCATATGTAATTTCTTCATAGTTTTCATTACTTCCTTCTCCTGCTGCTCTTTTTATTGCATTATTTATAGTATCATTTGGCATATTTGCTGCTTTACATTTTGCTATAACATCTTTTAACTTAGAGTTTCCTGCAGGGTCTGGTCCTCCTTGCTTTACAGCAATTAATAATTCTCTTCCTAATTTAGTAAATATTTTTCCTCTTGCAGCATCTGCTTTCCCTTTTTTTGCTTGGATATTGTGCCATTTGCTATGTCCTGACATGACTAATCTCCTCCTTCGAAATTTGCGAAAAACAAATTTTGTACTATTTCCTTTTCACTCTTCATTTTTTACTAAATTATTTTATCACATCTTTATAAATTTGTGTAGTAGTTTATTCAAATTTTCAGTAAGAATTTAAGCATATTTCAGAAATATATTTATTATATTTAATGAACCCCATATCGTAAAAATTTTCAAATGTATATCCTGCCGATTTTAAATAATCTATAGAATCTTTTAATGCTTCCGAACTATTGCTTACATCTTTTGTATCATGCATTAAAATTAGAGCAAATGTATGCTTTCTTCTTTGAGAAAATAAATACTTTCATTATTACTCCTCCTTACATATCATAATATGTAGTTATGAGTTTTTTGATTATTTTCTCATACTAATTGTCATTTTTATAATCATTTTTCTATATATCTAATATGTCTCTCATATTTTGAATCATATGCAGGGGTAGTAATTAGAATTTTTTTATTAAATTTTGTAGTTGTTTCATAGCTTATCTTCTTATATTTCATAAATTCTCCTATTCTATAATTTGATTATAAATTTTACTAATATCCTTTTCTTCTTTATACTTATTTTCCATAGGACACATTCCTGTTTTTTCATTGTTTTGAATAAAATCTACAAGATTTTTATATTGGTATTTTATATTATTTTTATCTAGTACTGGAATAGCATATTTGCTCATAACATCAGCATAAATTTCTTCTACTCCTGCAATTGTTAATATACTGCTTGCAACTTTTCCTATCACTTTATCTGCAATAACTGCTCCTTGTAAGGCTTGCCTATCATTGTGCAAAATTTCTTTTATATCTTTTATTCTATTTTGATAATATTCTTTTATTTCTCCATTTGAGTATAATACCACTAAACTTGCATTTGTACTATATAGCTTTTCTTTTACAATTTCTATATTAGTCATTTTTTAATTTTAACCTTTCATTTATTATCTTAGCTATAAATGGTACACACATTAGTTGAATTGCAAGTCCTGGTAATCCTACTTTTATGCTTTCTATTACAGATATTCCATAAGTAGGTAATGCAAATATATTAATTGCTATAAATAGTATTACTGCATATAGAACTCTACCTAAAATAATAGTTGCAATTAATGATATATAAGAATTGAATTTTTTATTAAATAAGCTTAATAATATGGCATATATGAGAAGTTCTATAAGCATATATGGTAATCTATCTATACTAGGCATACCAGTTAAAAGATAACTAAAAATAACTGAACTTCCTGCAACAATACTTGCAGATATTGCCCCAAATGCTAGTGCAGAAATTAATACAGCAATATGCATTGGTAAAAATGTTGCACCTGCTGAATTTCCTGCTAAAACATGAAATATTCTAGGTAATACAATACCTATTACACTTAATAGTGATGTTCCAATAATATATTTTGCCTTTTTATTTGATAAAACTTCTATAAAGCCATTTTGCTTTTCTATTGTTTGTTTTTCTAACATATTTAAAATCCTCCTTGTTTTTTGTAATTATATATTAATCTATATTAATTAATTCATATTCTCTTGTACCAAATCCAAGTTCAGTTGCTGCTTCTATAGTATGAATTCCGTGTTGTCTTTCTACTCTTTGTACAAAATGATTTCTTCCTTCATCTTTTGAGTTATAAATTAAATCTATACATGCTTGGTCTATTGCAATTGGGTCAGTACTTGCTAGAATTCCAATATCTTTCATACATGGTTCTTCTGCTATTGCACAACAATCACAGTCTACTGATAGATTACACATTATATTAATGTATACAATATTTTCTCCAAAGTATTTTACAACAGAAGACGCTGCATCTGCCATAGCTTCTAAGAAGTCATCTTGTTTTGCAACATAATCCCATAGTTCTTCTTGTTTTAAAGTTTTCCCTGCTGTATGAATCCATGACTTTCCTGCTGTTGAAGATACTCCTATTGATAATTGTTTTAATGCTCCTCCATATCCTCCCATTGGATGTCCCTTAAAATGTGATAATACTAGCATTGAATCATAGTTTTTAAGATTTTTTCCAACATAGTTCTCTTTTATTACTTTACCATTTGGAATATCTAATACCAAATCTGGACCTTCTCCATCCATAATATCAACATTAAAATACTTAGTCCAGTTATGTTCTTTCATTAACTTTTCATGCTTTTCTGTTGAATTTCTTGCTCCATCATATGCTGTATTACATTCTACAACACTTCCTTTAACATATTCAATTATTGGCTTTACAAACTCTGCTCTTAAGTAATTTTGGTTTCCCTTTTCTCCAGAATGTAATTTAACTGCAACTTTTCCTTGTAATTTAACTCCTAGTTTTTCATAAATGTTAATTACATTTTCTGGAGTTATGTTTTTACCAAAATAAACTTTCGCCTTTTCCATAAGTACCTTCCTCTCCTTTTTACTTACTTTTCTTTTTTTTGGGTTTTGGTATTGGTGTTACTTTCTCAATTTCAGTTACAATGCTTTTACTAAATTCTGAATTATCAATGTCTAGAGTATAGTGTTCTTTTGCTCCTTTATATGGATAGCCTTCTTCTGCATCTTTCATCTTTTCTTCTATACATTCTAGTTCTTTTACAAAAGTAATATTGTTGCAAACAATAATTACAGGCTTATCATTAACATATACCATATATTCTCCAAACATTTTCTTATATCTAATATCACCAATTCCCTTTATTTGTTCACATACATATTCTATGTATTCATTTGTGGTTGCCATTTTTATTCCTCCATTTAAATTATTTGATTTTTAATTTTATTATAGATTATATATTAACACAAAATCTAATAATTAACAAGTAGAGACACAATACTTTGTGCCCCTTAAAATAGATATTTACTATGCTATTTTCCTCTTCTTTTTAGAAATTATATTTGTAATAAGTATAAAGCCTATTGCAAATATTAAAATAATTCCCATATTTATTAATACTGGTTTTATTGTTTCAAAGTTTATTACCTCTAGTTCTGTTATCATTTCATTACTACTTATATAATAGTAAGATGGTAATATATGTGCAATTTTTATTACAGTGTCTGGCAACCATTCTAATGGTACAAATGAACCACATAAGAAACTTGAACCCAATGCTACAACATTTACAATTCCATTTATTGCATTTTTATTTATTACTAAGTTTCCAATTAAAAATGCTATTATTAAAGCACAAATTGTAAATATAAATGAGTTTAAAATATACATTAGTCCATGTGTTGTAAACATTATGTCTCCAATTAAGATAAAGCTTAATATTACATAGAATATCCATAATATTATTGCAAATAGACTATTTGATATAAGTAATTGTAAGTTATACTTTCTATATTTCATACTACTTATAATTGTTCTTTTTGCTATTTTTTCTTCTTTAAAACTAGATAATACTAGACATATTACATATACACAACCTGCTAATATACTATAATTTGCAAAATTATAGAAAAATGATGCTTTAGCTAGGTTATCTGTGTCTAACTTAGAGGTAATTTGTATTTCTGTTTGCTTTGATAATGCTTCATTTATGTTATTTATTAGTTCTTCTTCGCTTTCTATATTTTCCTCATATATATTTGCTATTTTTATATATCTTTGTAACATCATTTCTGCAAGGCTTGATTGATAGTCTCCTGTACTTTTTATTTCAATTTCTGGATTTTTTCCATTTAGAAAATCTTGTCTATAGTTTTCTGGTATATATATAATATAGTTTACATCTCTATAAAATAATGCATCATTAATTGCCTCTTCATTATTTTCTATTTCTTTTATATTGCTATTTTCTTTTATGTACTCTATTAGATTTTTAGTTACTCCTTCTTCTTTATCTTTGTTTATAATTAAAATGTCTGGTTTACTTGCTACAAAGTTTGCGCTATTTTCGCTTGTTTGCATATTAAATGCACCAAATAATACTAAGATTACTGTATACATAATAATAGGGAATTTACATTTGTTTAATACTTTTAAAAATGTTTTAAATACTGTCATATTTCTGCCTCCTTAAGCTACTATATGAAATCACTATCATAATAAAACTGAAAATAAGTAAACTTGCTATATTAAAGTAATATCTATCTAATGTATCATAATAGTATAGTGAATAAAATCCATCTGTTATCATACTAGCAGGATTTATTTTGTTTATAATTGGTGCATTTGTATCTACTATATATTTCATTGTAATTCCCATCATTCCAGATAAGAAACATCCAAACATTGTAACAGCTATGACAATTCCTGTTTTTATATTTTCATTTGTTTTAAATAATGTTCCTATTGCTAATCCCATTGAAAGTCCTGCTAAACTTCCTACTACTCCTAATAAAATTATTAATGGCAGATTTGTTCCATAATCTACTTTTAATACAAATACTGTATAAATAAATAATAGTGCTAAACCTACTAATTGTGTTATATATCCTGCTAAAATACTACTAGAAATTACTTTTCCCTTTGGTGTTGGAGCTATAGATACTCTTTTCCCATTATTACTCATATTAGGCAGATTTTTATTAATTGCAACCATTCCAAGTATCCCACCATATAAACAGCTCATTGCAATTAATGTGTAAAATTCTATCATTGTATAGCTTAAATTATTATTTGATATATTTTTAATTTTTGCTTCTTGATTTTGTGTTTTTTCTAATACATTTTTATATATTTTTTCATAGTCTAAATTGTATAAGTTATAAACTCCTGAACCTATTCCTTGTTGTATTTCTTTTTCCATCAAGTTTTCTACTATTTCACCATTTGTTGTTATTTCTTCTACCACATATTTTAAAATTGTCTCATTAATTCCACTTGTTGCAACTACTACTTTTGGTGTATCTTCTTCTAATATCAGATATCCTGTTATTTCATCTTTTTCTAATAGTTGTTTCGCTTCTTCTTCTGTAACATACTTTGTATTAAATAATCGGTCTTCATTTTCTTCATCACTTAATGTTTTAAATGCTTCTTTAAATAATTCATTATTTTGAAATTCATCATTATCTACTATTGCTATATCTATTATTTCTAATTTTTCACTATTTTCAATATTAGAAAATGCCATATTGAAAAATGTTCCTAATATAATTGGAAAGGCAAAAGTCCAAAATATTAGCATTTTATCCCTAAAGAGAGTTTTTAAGGCATATTTAAAATTATGTATAAACATTAGTCTCTAAGTTCCTTCCCTGTTAATTCTAAGAATACATCATTAAGTGTTGGTCTTTCTGAATAAATTTTATTATATCTAATACTCTCTTTCTTTAGATAATCAATTAACTCTACTAAGTTGTTTTTGCCTTTTTTATATGTAACAAGTAATATATTTCCATTGTATACTACATCATCTACATTTTCTAGTTTTTTTATTTCCTCAATATATTTTTCATCTAAATTGTTTACTTCCACTGTTACTTTTTCTTCTATTTTTGCTAGTTCTTTTAATTCATCTGTTGTTCCTGTTGCTAACACTTTTCCTTTATCTAAGATTATTACTCTATCACATATAATTTCGACTTCTTCCATATAATGTGTAGTATAAACTATGGTTGCACCATTATTTCTTAACTTTTGAATTCCATCTAATATATTATTTCTACTTTGTGGGTCAACTGCAACAGTTGGTTCGTCTAGGAAAATTAGCTTTGGTTTATGTGCTATTCCACAGGCTATGTTTAATCTTCTTAAAAGTCCTCCTGATAATTGTTTTGGATAAAACTTTTTAAATTCTTCTAATCCTACTAATTCTATTGCTTCTTCTATATATTGTTTTCTTGTATTTTTGTCTTTTATATATAATCCGCAGAAATAGTCTATATTTTCATATACTGTTAGTTCTTCAAATACTGCTACATCTTGAAATACAACTCCTAATTTTTCTTTTATATCATAAGCATCTGGACTCATTTCTTTTCCAAATATCTTTATACTTCCTTCACTAAATTTTAATAATGATAATATACAATTTATTGTTGTTGATTTACCACTTCCATTTGGTCCGTAATAGTCCTAATATTTCTCCTTCATGTACTTCAAATGATAGGTCATCTATAGCTTTTAATCCTTTGTATTGTTTTGTTAAATTCTTGATTTCTATAATGTTGTTCATTTATTTTTTCCCCTTTCTAAAAGCATAAGAGCATTAAACTCTTCTGTAAGCATTTCACTTATTTGCTCATCTGAGATTTCACAGGTTTTTGTTGCTATCATTGTTGCAATTCCATGTGTAAAAGTCCACATTTTTAAATGAAAATTTCTTACTCTTTCTTCCGAAGATATTCCTGTTGTAGCACTTACATATTTTAGAATATCATTATAAACTTTTTTATCATGTGTAATAAAACTTTTTGTTGTTAAGTTATTTGGGCTCATAAATATTAGTTCAAATAATTTGGGCTCTTCTTTTGCAAATCTAATATAACCTTCTCCCATTTGTCTATATAGATATGGAGCTTTTTCATTAACTGTCATATAATCTCTATAAATTTCTACTATCTTTTTTAATATTTCTTCTTTTAGTTCTTCCATATTTTTAAATTGATAAAAAATTGGTTGTGTTGAACAGTTTAGTTTTTTAGCAATATTTCTTGCTTGAACATTGTTTAATCCTTCTTCTCTTATAATGTCTAAAGCTGCATTTAAAATGTCTTCCTTTTGTATCCTTTTTACACCAGACATGAAATCCCCCTTTCTTATAACTTTTGTTATATTATAACACTTGTTATAGTATTTGTCTATACTTTTTACATAGTTTATTTTTTATGTAAATTTGAAGTATAATCATATTGGAAAGTAGCGGCGGAAGTCATTTCTTTTTTAGATAATGACTCCCGCCTTGAAAAATGTATGCACATTGCGAATATTCACAAATTAACTATATAGCTTTTTCCAAAAAACTGAAAAAGGAGCCTTTCCCTTTTCCATATTATATTTGTCAAGTTATTTCGTAAAAGAGAAATAACTTTTTAATTTTAAAAATGTTTTTCGCTTTTGAGAAATATGTTTTTCATTTTTACAAACTTTTGCCTTATTAAAATTATAAATCAAATTAGGAATATGCTCAAATTAACTGTGTCCCAATTTCCTAAAATGTGGAAAAGAGAACATTGTTCTAGCTCTACTTTCTCCATTCTTGTTCATACGATATGCTGCTCTTGCAACTGCAACTAATACAGCTCCTGTAAACTCAGGATTGGAATCAAGCTTAAGACTGTATTCAATAATATTATTAACGGACGCCCGAAGGGCGCCCCTACAATGGATATGCAATAAACTCCCAGAAAAATTGCCAAAAATCTCCGTCCCTATTGGCAAAAATCTCCGTCCCTATTGGCAGTCTGCCGTCCCTATTGGCACTCTTCTTTTATTATATTTTTGCTTCCAAAATAAGTTGCTAGGAAATATGCTCCATAGATTATTCCCATAACAATTACTGCCACGATTATTGATGGTAATAAGTCTTTCTTATCTGCAAGTCCTGATAACATTTCTAGTACAAATTGTATTCCAAATATTGAGTGTATTATTGCTAAAATTAATGGTAAGCCAAAAAATATTCCTATTTGCCTAAACAAAGCTCTGTTTATCATCCTTTCATCACAACCTATTTTTCTTAAAATGTCATATCTTTGTTTATTGTCTGAACTTTCTGTTAATTGTTTTAATGCTAAAATTGCAGCACTTGCTATTAAAAATATTATTCCTAAGTAGATTGCTATGAAAGTTACTATTGTAGCTAATCCTACACTTGCTTCCATTATAGATATTTTGCTTATTCCTGTTATGTTTAATCCTTTATCAGATAATCTCTTTAATAATTCAGAATTATCACTTGAAAATATTTCTTCTATTTTTTCTCTTTCTTTGTCTGTATTTGCATTATAATTTGCTACTAAAAAGCTTTTCTCTTTTGATTCATCTGTTAAGTCACAACTATCTGGAACTAATATAATTCCTATATTTGTATGATTTGATGATATTTCGATAAATCCATTCTTACATTCATTATATTTTGATTTATATTCTTTTCCTGCTATTGTTAGTTTATTTCCATCTATACTTAATACTTGACTTCTTATTGAAGCTATATTATCAAAATTGCAAATTACTATATATTCATCATCATTTAGTTCATATTGCTCTATTCCATATAGTTTTGCTATTTTATTATAATCTGATATTTTTATTATTTCTTCTGGTGTACTATAATCCATCATTGCATATAATTTCTTTACATTTTCTATTTGGTCTCCGAAAAACTTTTCTAATGTTAATTCATTAGTTGCATATATTGGTATTTCTATTACATCTTTTAATACTTTCATATCTAGTCCATTATTTACTAAAGTTTCTTGTACTGTTATTCTAGAGTCTTCTTGTTGTTCTTTTGAGTATGTTACTTTATTTCCAAATCTATTTATATAACTTTCGGGTAAATTTGCTGTCTTATATAGGTTTATATCTACTGGTGTCATTTCTACTAAACCTCTCTCTAACGTGTTTCTTAAAGCTAGACTAGATGATAATATTGTAATTGTCATAAATAGCATCAAACAAATAACACTCATACTTATAACTGTTGTATTAATTTTATTATTTATCTGTCTTAATACAAACATATTTGTACCTTTTAAGTATATATTTTTCATTATTTGTACTATTCTTAATATAAAACCTGATAAAGACCAAAATATTCCTAACGTTCCTCCAATTCCCATTAATATTGGTGGTAACAACTTAAAAGCTTTATCCATAGATCTAATATCAGCTGTTACTTTCCAATAAGCATATCCTAAAATACTTGCAGATATAAAAAATACTAAAATAGATATTATTGGATTTCTCATTTTTATTTCTTCATTTTTCTTTACTGCATTTAATAAATTTATAAGTTTATATCTTGAAACAGTCATAGTATTAAAGAACATTACTGCAATATACATTACTCCAAAGTATATGCAGGTTTTTATACAGGCATCTTTTGAAAATACAAACTTATATTCATTCATATTTGCTTCAAACATTTTTGCAACTATTATTGACATAAATTGTGAGGCAAATATACCTATTATAAGTCCTACTGCAAGTGAGATTATACCTACAAATATTGTTTCTAATAGTATAATTTTTGATATTTGTCTTTTTCCCATTCCTAGTGTCATGTATATTCCAAATTCTTTTTTTCTTCTATTGATTAAGAAATTGTTTGCATATACAATTAGTAATCCCAATATAATTGCTACAAATACTGATATCATTCCAAGCATACTTATCATAAGTTTTATTATTTCTTTTTGTGACTGTGATACTTGTAACATCGCTTGTTGGCTATCTAATGAGTTGAACATATAAAAGATTGCGACTCCTAATACTAATGTTAAAAAATAGATTGCATAGTCTTTTATACTTTTTTGCATATTTTTAAATGATAACTTAAATAACATCGTTTAAGTCACCTCCAAGAAGTGTTTGTACTTCAATTATTTTTTCAAAAAATTGTTTTCTTGTGTCATTTCCTTTTATCAATTCATTAAAGATTTTTCCGTCTTTTATAAATAGTATTCTATTTGCATAAGATGCTGTAAAAGCATCATGTGTAACCATTAAAATAGTTGCTAGTAATTTCTGATTTAAAAATTCAAAGTTTTCTAATAATTGTCTTGCTGATTTTGAGTCTAATGCTCCTGTTGGCTCATCTGCAAGTACTAATTTAGGATTTGTTATAATTGCTCTTGCTGATGCAATTCTTTGCTTTTGACCTCCTGATACTTGATATGGATATTTTTTTAGGATTTCTTTTATTCCTAACTTTTCTGCAATAGTATTTACTTTATTATCTATTTCTGATGAACCTACCTTTTGTATTGTTAATGCAATTGCAATATTTTCATATGCTGTTAGAGTATCTAATAAATTAAAGTCTTGAAATATAAATCCTAGCTCTTCTCTTCTAAATTTGTTTAATTTGTTCCCTTTTAATTTTGTAATATCCTCTCCATTAATAATTATATGTCCTGATGTTACTTTGTCTATTGTTGATATTGTGTTTAATAATGTGGTTTTCCCTGAACCACTTGCACCCATTATACCTACGAATTCTCCTTTGTTTACATCAAAACTAATGTTGTCTATGGCTTTTGTTAAATTTGATTTACTTCCATAATATTTTTCTATATTTTTTACTTGTAATATTTTTTCCATGTAAAATCTCCTTTCATTTTGTTAGACTTGAAAAAGACAGATTTTTAAAGTGTTAAGGGGAGACTTTAAAAAATGTATCTTTTCCAAGCATATATTAATTTGAGTATAACTCCTTTTTTTAACTCTTACCATCGATTTATATTACAAAAACCTTACAGTTTTGTAAGGTTTTATAGTTCTGTAGTGTTACAATTGATGTGAAACAAAAAATATAGAAAAAAAGTGATTCAAGTA
>CAPZDM010000022.1 GCA_948745425.1 uncultured Clostridia bacterium | reverse complement strand
CTATATTTTCTTAAAATTTTCTTTCTATTTTTCCCCAGATTATTTAACTCATATCATAATAAAATACAGATTCTCTATTTGTCGGACGCCCAAAGGGCGCCCCTACAATAGCTATATAATTTTCTTTTATTTAATTTGTTTTCTTATGAATTCTTTTGCTTCATTATATCCTTTCGCATATAAAAAATCTATTTTGCTTGAGTCTAACAATGATATATGCTTTGTTTTTATTTTTAGTAATTCTTCTGCACCTTCTAATTCAAAGTTTGATAATTCATGTGAAAGTATACCAAATGCTCTTTCTAATACTTCTATTATATTTATATAATCATCATCTTTTAAATATTCTTCAAATGTTATGCAAATTACTTTATCTGCTCCAATAAGTTCTAATTCTTTCCATGGCGTATTTTCTTTTATTCCTCCATCTATTAGTTCATCTTTTCCATATTTAACTGGTTCAAATACACCTGGATAACTGCAACTTGCTCTTACTGCTTTTTCTATTTCTATGTTTGTTATATATTTTTTTCCATCATTATATGAACTTCTACTTTTATAAGATGAAAAAATATATTTTTTACCATTATGAAGACTTACACTTGGTATTATTAAAGGCATTTTGATATCTTTTATGTTTTCTATTCCTTTTTCTTCACAAAATCCTTTCATCAATTTTTCTATCTTTTTTCCATTATTTAATCCTTGTATTATAATATCATTTTTTAAAACTATTCCATATATTAATTTCACTATATTCCAAATACTTAGGTAATTAATCTGTCTACTATAACTTTTAAATATTGAATATATTTCTTCTGGCTTATAACCTATTGCATATAATGTTGCTACAATACTACCTGAAGAAGTTCCTGATATACAATCTATTTTTATATTTTCATCCTCAAATGCCTTTAATACTCCTATATGTGCTGCACCTTTTATCCCACCACCAGATAAAGCTAATCCTAATTTCATCACAAATACCTCTCTTTAGGTATTTTATTAAATTAGAGAGATTTTTGTGTCATTATATTAGTTCTCCAGCTTCTGATTTTCTTGCAATTTTAAATTTTTCTTTATCTTTTTTAGTAATTGTTATTTCTTTTATTTCCTCTTTATCACATACCTTTAATTTCACAAAGCCATTATGTATTATTGGATGTCTTAGAATTCTTTTTTTATCTGTTTCATTAATTTCTTCTTTTGCTACTGCAATATATATGTATTTCTCATCTTCGTATGGTACATTTCCATCTTTTAATTGCTTATGTGTTTTTGTTCTTTGAATTCTACATGTAAAACTACACCAGTCGTCTTTTGGTAGTTTACATTTATCACTCTTGCAAGGTGCAATTATTTTTGCTCCCATTTGCATTAGTTTTTGCTTGGCATTAATTATATTTGTATATCCTTTTATTGTTCCTGGTTCTACTATTAATAATATTTTATTAGTTATATTCCATAATTTTTCTACTATTATATCTTTTCTATTGTCATTTATCTCATTTAACATATATGAAGTAAGTACTAAATCATATTTTTCCATTATCTTTTCTTTGCATATGTCTAATTTATTCCAATTAGATTTTTCTGAAATACTATCATAATTGTCAAAAATCTTTTTACCGATTTTTCTCATTGCCTCTTCTCTTTCATAACATTCTATTTTTTCTATATTTAATAATTCATTTATAGCTATTGCTCCTGCCCCTGTTCCTGCTCCAATATCTGCCATAGTCTTTATATTTGGATTATAAATTTCTAATGAATGTTTTAGCGAATTGTACACTGCTCCATATGTTGCTGGCATTCTTGAGATTGCATATGCTACTACCTCATCTTCACTTTTTAATAGTCTTTTTCCTTTTCCATTATTTGTTCTATAGTTTATACTAATTGTTTTTGCATTATCATATAAATCTTTGTTATCTATTATATTTAATTCATTTTCTATGTATCTTTTTATTTCAATAGGTAAATCCATTTATATCATTCCCCTTATGCTAGAGTGTTCCATTCTTACTTACACATTTATCATATATATTTTTTAAATTTTTCTTATTTAGAGTTTTGTTTATACCTTTTCTACTTACTTGCTCAAATACTTGGTCAAAAAATTTTTTTATGTGCTCATTTATTGGTTCGACTTCACGTTCTTTCTCTCTCCAATAATTTAGTTCTGTTTCATTAGTCCAATCTTTACCTGTATACACGATAGATGCTGAGAGTTTATCACAAATCATTTCAATAGCATATTTATATGGAATTATAGGTGCTTGAATTGGTGCTTTACTATCATACCAATATGCTGAATGATGTTTGTTTTTTGCTCTATGATGTAACCATACTTTTGAAAATCCTTCAACTTCTTTTTGAATAGGTATTGGACTTCTTTTTCCTCCTTGGTAATATTTTACAGATCCCCAAAATTCCACCCATGAATATTTTGATAAATCATGGATAAATCCTCTCCATGGTATTCCTGCTTTACAACACAATTTAAATACTATCCATCTATGTTTATTTATTGTGTTAAAGTGTTTTATTGTATTTTTCAAAGTAATTCTATATTTATTTTCCACATTTCTCACCATATGTATTTTATAATATTTACTTTTTTATTTCAAGATTAGTGGTTATATAATTTTGGGGTTGTGGGGGTGATTGTGTGTCCCAATTTCCTAAAATGTGGAAAAGAGAACCGTCCCCTTTTCCAGAGAACCGTCCCC
Organism: uncultured Clostridia bacterium; assembly: GCA_948745425.1. GTDB lineage: Bacteria > Bacillota > Clostridia > TANB77 > CAG-508 > CAKPSH01. Next base: position 20,716 of record CAPZDM010000022.1, on the reverse strand, counting down.
TTTTCCACATATTCTATTTACAAAATCTATGATTTCCTATTGTTACAGTCATTGGCCTTGACCATATCCATGCACTTGTTGCTGTGTTTGGATTAAAGTAATATATTGCTCCATATGATGGATCCCATCCATTTAATGCATCTTGTGCTGCTTTTCTTGCTGTTGAGTCTGGTGTTAAGTTAATTTGTCCATCACTTACTGCATCAAATGCTCCTCTTTGATATATTACTCCTGATATCGTATTTGGAAAAGAAGAACTTTTTACTCTATTTAGTACTACTGCTGCAACTGCTACTTGTCCTGTATATGTTTCTCCTCTTGCTTCTGAATATACTAACCTACTTAATAAGTTTAAGTTACTACTGCTTGAGCTTGAACTTCCTCCTCCACTTGATGAACTACTCATTATTCCCATTGCATTTAAAGTTTGAGTACCTGCTATTCCATCTGGTGTAAGCCCATTTGATCTTTGAAAATATTTTACTGCTGCTAGTGTTTGGCTTCCATATATTCCATCTACATTTCCATTATAATATCCCCATCTTTTTAATTTGGTTTGTATTTGACTTACTTCTGATCCTCTTGAACCATATCTTGATAATGCTATAGTGTTTGTTTCAAATACTATTAATATTAAAATTACTAATAATACAATTAGCAGTATTATTGATTTATTTTTTCTTAATTTCATATTTGTCTCCTTTTATATTAATTCTAAATTATAATATTTTTTCTAATAGGCACATGCAATGTGACCCTACATTATGTTTATGACAATTTTATATATTAGAATAAAAATAAATACCTCATTTAGATTTATTTTTTTCCAAATAAGGTATTTTTATTCATATTTTAGAAGATTCCTTCAATATTTCCATTTTCATCTATGTCTATTGCCTCTGATGCTGGTACTTTTGGTAATCCTGGCATTGTCATTATTTTTCCTGTAATTATTACAATAAATCCTGCTCCTGCTTTTAATATGACTTCTTGTACATGTATATTAAATGGTTCTTTGCATTCTAAATTAGTTGCATCATCTGAGAAAGAATATTGTGTTTTTGCTATACAAATTGGTAATTTCCCATATCCTATGCTTTCTATTTGTTTTATACTTTTTGTTGCTTCTTCTGAGAATTTTACATCTTCTGCTCCATAGATTTTACAAGCTATGTCTTTAACTTTTTGTTCTATACTTTCGTCTAAATCATAAATATAGTTTAGTTCTTTTTCTTCTTCGCATAAATTTACTACCTTTTTAGCTAAGTCTTCTGCTCCTTCTCCTCCTTTTGCCCATGCCTCAACTAGGCTCATTTCTATCCCTTTTTCTTTTAATGTATTTTGTAATAAGTCTAGTTCTTCTTTTGAATCATCAGTAAATCTATTTATTGCAACTATTACATTTAATCCAAATTTATTTTTTATGTTGTCTACATGTTTTAATAAGTTTTCCATTCCATTTTTTAATGCTTCTATGTTTTCCTTTGTTATATCTTCTTTTGCTACTCCACCATGATATTTTAATGCTTTTAATGTTGCGACACATACTACTGCATTTGGCTTAATTCCTGCTACTCTACATTTTATATCTAAGAATTTTTCAGCACCTAAGTCTGCACCAAATCCTGCTTCTGTAACTGTATAGTCTGCTAATTTTAGTGCTAGTTTTGTTGCTTTTATTGAATTACATCCATGTGCAATATTTGCAAAAGGTCCTCCATGTATTAATGCTGGTGTATGTTCTAAGGTTTGTACTAAGTTTGGTTTTATTGCATCTTTTAATAATACTGTTAGTGCTCCTTCTGCTTTTAAGTCTTTTGCATATATTGGCTTGTCCTCATTATTATATCCTATAATTATATTTCCAATTCTCTTTCTTAAGTCATTTATATCTGTTGCTAAACATAGTATTGCCATAATTTCTGATGCAACTGTTATATCAAATCCATCTTGTCTTGGTACTATATTTTTTTCTCCTGAAAGACCACATTCAATTTTTCTTAATTGTCTATCATTTAAGTCTACACATCTTTTCCAAAGAATTTTCTTAAATCCTAGTTCATTTCCAAAATAAATATGGTTATCTATTAATGCTGATAATAGGTTATTGGAAGATGTTATTGCATGTATGTCTCCTGTAAAGTGTAAGTTTATATCTTCCATTGGTGCTACTTGAACATGTCCTCCTCCTGTTGCTCCTCCTTTTATTCCAAAAACAGGTCCTAATGAAGGTTCTCTTAGTGCTAGTATTGATTTTTTACCTATATAAGATAATCCATCTGCAAGTCCAATTGATACTGTAGTTTTTCCTTCTCCTAATGGTGTTGGATTTATTGCTGTTACTAATATTAGCTTTCCGTCTTTTTTATTTTTTACTTTTTCATATGCATTTTCAGAAATTTTTGCTTTATATTTTCCATATGTCTCTAAATCTTCATCCTCAATTTTAAGTTTCTCGGCTATTTTTGTTATATTTAATAATTCTGTATTTCTCGCAATTTCTATATCTGTCATATTTTTCCCCTCCTATTTTTATTAATATTTATTCTCTGAATAGATGGGCACAGTGGTGTCATGTCTCACGGGTATTTCCCCAAACGGTGCCCCTACATGTTGGAAAAGAATTGTTACCAATTATTTTTCAACGAAATTAAAAGATGGGCAATTTGTACAAATTGCCCAGGCGTTCGACTTATATTCTAATTAATTTACACTGTGTTAATTCACATATCGCCAGTAAATTAATCTCTATTATACTAGGATTTATTCAGCTTCTGTTGTTGCTGGTTGTGTACCTTTGTATTCTGCTTTTCCGAAACCTAATATACATATAAATATTGGTTGTAAGAAAAATAATCCAGCAGCAAAACCATTACCCATTCCAAATGATTTTGATAAATTAATTGCTAAATAAATTTGTATTCCTAACATTACTAGCCATCCTACAACAGGAATGAAAAATAGTAAATAGCAAAGTATTAACCATGGTGATATTCCTGCAATTTTAAATAAGATTACTAGGTTGTAAATTGGAATTAAGCATTTCCATCCAGCCTCTCCTGCTTTTGTGAACATTTTCCACATACCAATTAATTCAACAACAGCTATAGCTAATATTATTATACTATATACAGCTAACACTCCTCCTGCTATTGCTCCAACTGCTACTGCATCTGCTGATGAACCATAATATGATGAGTAATATGATTGATTGTACATTGCAAAGTCTCCCCTTTCTTTTTATGTGATTCTTAAAATCACCTTCGACATAATTTTACATATAAAAATTGATTTTGTCAACATTTTTTTAGAATATTATTCCAGCTATTATTCCAATTAATGCTCCAACAAATACTTGAGTAGGTGTATGCCCTAAAACTTCTACTAATTTTTCTTGAACTTGTAATCCTGAAAGCCCTGGTGTATTTATTATTTTATTTAGTAATTGTGCTTGTTTTCCTGCTGCTCTTCTTACACCTGCCGCATCATACATAACTATACATGCAAATATAACTGCTAAAGCAAAAATTGGCGAATTGAAACCTTCATTTTTGCCTATTAAAGTTGTTAAAGATGTTACAACTGCTGAATGTGAACTTGGCATTCCTCCAGCTCCTAATATCCTTTTAAAATTAAATTTCTTTGTAGTAATTAAATCCCATGCGACTTTAAAACTTTGTATTGCAAGCCATAGTAATATTGGTATTGCTATATATTTATTGCCAAATACATTCTGTAATCCTTCCATTTCTCTTCCTTCCTAATTAATTTAATTTTCGTCTTGTATATCATATTCCTGTTCTTGTAGATTTCCATTATCTTCTATTAATATTGTTATTTTCTTTTCTGCCTCATCCAATATTTTTGTACATTCTTTTGAAATTTTCATTCCTTCTTCAAATTTCTTCATGCTTTCATCTAAATTTAATTCACCGTTTTCTAATTCTTGTGCAATTTGTTCTAATTCTTTTATCTTATCTTCAAAATTTGTTTTTCCTGACATTTAAAAACTATCCTTTCTAGTTATTTTAATTAAATAATTTGTGCGTTTTTATCCCCATCTTTGAATTTCAAATTTATTATATCATCTTTTTCTACATTTTTGACTGAATTTATAATTCCTCCATTGTCAGAAGTAGCTATACAATATCCTCTTGTTAGCGTTTTTAATGGGCTTAATGTGTCCAATTTTGATATTAGACTTATCGCCTCATTTTTACTTTTACTTATTTTATGAGATATTTTTAAATATAATTTTTGACTTATCATATCAATTTTTATATATCTTTCATTTATCTTTTGTAATGGTTCCGAAAATGACTTGCTTTTCATGCATTTTTCATATCTTAATTTCATTAATTCTATCTTCTTTTTTAAGTCTATTTTATATCTTTTTTGAAATTCTAAAATTTTTTCATATATTTCGTCTATTTCTGGAACTGCTAATTCTGCTGCTGCAGATGGAGTTGGAGCTCTTAAGTCTGCTACAAAATCAGCTATTGTAAAATCAGTTTCATGTCCAATAGATGAGATTAATGGTATTTCTGACTCATAAATTGCTCTTGCAACTATTTCTTCATTGAAAGGCCATAGGTCTTCTAATGAACCTCCTCCACGAGCCAGAATTAACACATCTGCAATTTTGTTTTCATTTGCTAACTTTATTGCTTTTGCAATTTTTTCACTTGCTCCATCCCCTTGTACTGGTACAGGTAAAAGTCTAATATAAACATTAGGGTTTCTTCTTGTTGAAACATTTATAATATCTCTTATTACTGCCCCTGTCTGAGAAGTCAATACTCCAATTATTTTTGGCATATATGGTATTTTCTTTTTATGGTTTGTATCAAATAAACCTTGTTCTTCTAGTTTATTTTTTAATTCATTATATTTAGTATATAAATCTCCTAGTCCATCTTCTTGCATAGCTTTGCAATAAATTTGATAGACTCCATCTCTTTCAAATACAGATATTGTCCCAAATATTCTTACTTTCATTCCATCTCTAGGTACAAAATTTAAATTCGAAGTATAAGATTTAAACATAATACATTTTATAACAGAATTTTCATCTTTTAAGGTAAAATACATATGTCCTGTATAATGATGTTTGAAATTCGAAATTTCACCTTTTACTAAGATATTATTTAAATATTCATCTTCATCAATTTTGCTTTTTATATATTGATTTAATTTTGTTACTGTTATTGCTTCATATTTCATTTTATTTCCTTCTTATTTTATACTATATATTCTGGTTAACGATACTTGCTAGTACACCATTTATAAACATTTTTGAATTATCATCTCCATATGTTTTGGCTAGTTCTACTGCTTCATTAATAGCAACTTTAAATGGAATATCTGTATTTTTGACTTCATATATTGCTAATTTTAGAATAACTAAGTCAACTTTTGAAATTCTTTCTATTGTCCATTTTGTAGCTAAATTATCTGATATTAGTTTACAGATATTTTCCTTTTCTTTTAATATCCCATTTATTGTGTTTTTTACATATTCTATATCTTGCTTATCTGTTATTGAGTTTTCCTCTATGTAATAATTTATTATGTCTTCTGTATCATCTTTGCAAAATTCTAAACTATATAATAACTTGAATGTCTCTTCTCTTAATTTTGACCTATTCATTATTTTTTCCCTTTCTATTCTTCCTCTTCATCATTTTCTTCTACTTTTTGTGGAACATTAATAATATTTTTAATTCTAATGTTTACTTCATTTACTTCTAATTCTGTTGCTTTTCTTACTACTTCTTTTATTCTTGTTTGTAAATTTGCATTTAAGTCTTTTATAACTGTATTTTGTAGTATTTGTAATTCTACTATAATAGTAATATTATTTTTACTATCTATTAATACTTTGGTCTTTGCATCTTGAATATTGGCAAAATTTTTTACTACACTATTTGCAAGCCTTTCTATAGTTTCTTTTGAGATTAGAAGTTTTCCGTCTTCGTTTTCTAATAAAACTCCATCTCCCATTTTATCCTTTCTTTTTTCCACTACATCTTCTCTAACATTTGAACCTCTAAAAAATATTGCTTTTATTGATAATATTATAAATACTATACTTATACCAAATACTATATTATATGCTACACCATTATTTAGTATGTCTTTTATAATATATATTAAGTTTTCCAATTTGGCCCATCCAAATATTAATAATATAGCAATTATTGATTCTATTAACATTATTAAAGAATATATACTTAATATTATTCTATCTATTATTTTCATAATTATCTTCCTTTCAGTATTTTTATGGGGCATAGTTGTAACCTATGCCCCCCTACGATTATTCTTCTGATTGATTTTCTGTGTTTTCTTCTACTTTTGGAATTCTTTCTTGGGGTGTTTGTACTCCTTGTACATGTACATTAACTGCTACAACTTCTAGTCCAGTCATCTCTTTAACAGATTTCTTTATTTTACTTTGAATTTCAAATGCAACATCTGGTATTCTTGAACCATATTCAACTATGATATTTACATCTATTTTTGTTTCTTTTCCTGCAACTTCAACTTTTATTCCCTTTGCTAAGTTCTTTTTTCCACTTAAAGCTTCTGTTATTCCTCCTGCAAATCCTTTTGCCATTCCTGCTACACCTTGTACATCTGAAACTGCAACTCCTGCAATAACAGCAACAACGTCTTCAGAAATTTCAACTCCTGTATCATTATTTTCTTCTACTTCTACTTCATTTATTATTAATTCTTCTTTTTTTTCTTCTTCGTTTTCCATATTATTCATCCTCCTAAAAAAATTTATAGTACAAGTATATCAATTTATGTTCAATTTTACAACTGTTTTTGAAAAAAATCTTAATATCCTTCATAATTTATTTTTCCTAATATAACAAAAAGGACTGATGTTTTTTAATTTAGACACCAGTCTTTTTCTTACTTATTTTTTTATCATATTTTCTATGCTATGTAAAATATTGATGATACAATTGTTAATACTGCAAAAGCTATTGCTAATATTATTGTCCATCTTTTCATCATACCTTGTTTAGTTTTTCCTTTATTTTGATCATAAAAATTATTTGTTGATGAACCAGTAATTGTTCCTGATGCTCCTGACTCATCTTTATTTTGAATTAATGTTAATACTATTAATGCAACACAAACTACTGCATAAATTGCTAATGTTACGTATTTTAATACTGTCATATTTAATACACCCTTTCTTAATTCATTTGTCACAAGAAAAATGATTTTTTCATATTTTCTTTTGTTATTCTAGCACACTTTTTTATAAAATGCAAACTTTTTTTTCAAAAGTCTTGTATTTTTTTTCTTTTTATGTTAGACTATTATTTAGTCAGTTTATTTTACAGTTATTGGAGGTGCAATTTAAATGGCAAAATGTGCAATATGTGATAAAACAGTAAGTAATCGGTAATCAAATAAGTATAGCTCGTTCTCATGTAAGCCGTAGAGCTCCTAGAACATGGAAACCAAATTTAAGAACTGTTACTACTATGGTTAATGGGCAACCTAAAAAAATAAAGGTTTGTGCAAAATGTTTACGTGCTGGAAAAGTTAAAAGAGTATAAAATAAAGATGGCTGTTACTAGTCATCTTTATTTTAAATATTGGGGTTTAATTTGGGTCTAGCCTTCTAAGAACGGACGCCCAAAGGACTTCCCTACATTTTTATAATATCAAATGTGACCCATGTTTAAAATTATCTTATGTAAAATTAGTCTTTAATACCAAATATTAGCTTTACAAATCCTCTTAAAAATTTAGGGACTTTTTTAACAACTATAGTCATTTTATCACTCCTCTCTAACATGATAACCATATCAATCCAATGATAACCACTGCTACCCCTATTATAAATAGCCAGCCAGTTATTGGAAGTAATAAAACTAATAAAACTCCTAATCCAAATCCAATCATACAAACTGCTAAGGTTTTCTTCAAAAATTTTAACATAACTTTTCTTCCCTTCCTGAGGTATGATTTATGAGATTTTCTAAAGTTCTCACTTTTTAGACATAAACTCTTTTATTACCTCCTTGATATATATTATATTACATTTACATAAATACGTTACAAATTTTAAAATAATTGACATCTCACGTTGTTAGATTTCGATTGAAATCTAATCAATGTACAATAGTACACCTCATTGATTTCAATCTCATCTGCCTAGTGAGATAACAATTATTTTAAAATTAAAGTTCTTATAAAGAAAGGATTATTTTGATTATGAATACTAATTATATTGAATTGATTGAAATTTTAAAGGATACATATCCAGATGCTACATGTAGTTTACATTTTACTAATCCTTTTGAGTTAGTAGTTGCTGTTATGCTTTCTGCTCAATGTACTGATGAAAGAGTTAATAATACTACCCCTTCTCTTTTTAAGGAATATAATACTCCAGAGGCTTTTTCAAATATTGATTTGTCTATTTTAGAAGAGTTTATACATCCTTGTGGTTTTTATAAAAATAAGGCAAAAAATATTAAGGCTTGTGCTCAAAAAGTTATGTCTGATTTTAATGGAGTTGTTCCTAAAAATATGGAGGATTTATTAACTTTACCTGGTGTTGGTAGAAAAAGTGCAAATGTTATACTTCTTGAGGCCTTTGGAATTGCAAATGGTGTTGCAGTTGATACTCATTGTAAGAGAATTTCAAATAGAATAGGTCTTTCTACTCAAATAGATCCTTCAAAGATAGAAGAAGATTTAATAAGGATTTTTCCTAAAGAGTATTTAAAAGATGTTAATCATTTATTTATATGGCATGGACGAAATACTTGTACTGCAAGAAGTCCTAAGTGCCATTTTTGTACTATTAATAAATTTTGCAAAACTTGGAATAATTCTTAAAAAATTTAATATACTATTTATTTGAGGTGATAGTCTTGACAAATATAAATTGTTCTTCTAATTGTATCTATCAAAAAAATGGTAAGTGTTGCTTTGAAAATGTCTCTACTCAAAAAATCACTCCAAATTTGAATTGTGCTTACTTTTTCGAGCAAAGTGCCAAACAAAACAGATTTTAAGAATTGCTAAGTGGTGAAAACCACAAAGCAATTCTTAAAATCTGCATAATTCTCTAGTACGAAAAGCTATGCCACTGGCATAACTTTTCTACTATATAAAAAAATAGGATTCATTTTCCTAAATCCTATTTTTTATTCACTTTTTATTCTTCTACAGCAGGTTTCTCTGTAGTTTTTTCTATTTCTTTTTTAGGTATTATATTTCTTATTATTAATCCTATTCCTGTTGTAAGTATTATAAAGCTAAATAGTCCACCAATATATGGTAATTTTTGTAATATCCATACACATAATGCTACTAACATAAGTAAACATATTTCTAATAGTTTATTGTCTTTAATTGCTTCTATTTTTTCTTTAGCTATTCCTGTAATTGAAATTGAAAGCACTGCTGAACTAATATATATTATTATAGTCATTGCTAACCATGCAATTATACTTATTGGAACACCTATTGTTGTAAATAATAACATTATAGATATTATAAATGCTATAAATATTATTGCCCAAGTTATTAATCCTACTACAAATGCTATTATTGATTTTTCTTTTAAGTCTTTTGTAATAGCTTCTGTAAATCTTGGTGATATTAATTTTAATACAAAGTATATAGCAAGTGCATAAATAATTGTTGTAACTGCATCAAATGCATAATTTTTTATTTTATCAGCTAACGAAATTTCTACAGAATTTTCCTCTTCTAGTTTAAAGTTTATTTCGCCATATGTTACAACATCTTTTAATTCTTCTATCTCTCTTCCACTTGTATAATTAAAGTCTCCACCAACTAATAATGATGTTGTTTCATCTTTTACATCAATATTATTAGCTGATAAATATACATCTCTATAAACTGTTCCTCTTAGTTTTACATCATTTGCAGAAATTTTAATATCTCTACTAATATACGCCTTTTCCATTAGTTCAAATTTATCAGATGCACCATATATATCATATATTGCACCATTTACTCTTACTTCTCGTGCAAATATGTATAATGAGTCAGCAATATATGCTTCATCTGTAAATTCCACTATTCCATTTGCAAAAATAAATACTGAACCATTTACTTCTCCTGTGAATCTTACGTCTCCATTTGCGATAATATACGCATTTCCATCAACAAGTTCATTCATTTCATAACTTCTGTCTTCAAATGCATATAAATCTGAATATTTAATATCGTAATTTTGTGTATTATCTTCTGGTGAGTCATTGTCATCTTCTGGTGCAGTTTCAGATATTGGCATTATTCCATCTTCTGCCCCTGTTCTAGGTTGAATTACTTCAGTTGCATAACAAAATGTACCTAAAATAGATACCAAAATTATTAAAGCTATTAATACTAAGCTAATTTTCTTTTTCATTCTTCTCTCTCCTTTTCTTTTTTCTCTTGTCTAAACAATTCTAATAGAATTATACTATCATAATGTTGGTATTTATGCAAGATTTTTTTATTTTTTTCATTAATTTAATGAATTTATATATAGCATTTTAGTAAATTCTCTGAAGATCGGACGCCCAAAGGTCCTCCCTACATATTTTTATCTATTTTTTTAATTCTGATATTGTTTTTTTATAGTCTTCTGATTTTATAATATAGACACCTACTACAAGAATATTTGCTCCTGCTTGTTTTGCCATTTCTGCTGTTTCTGAATTTATCCCTCCATCTACTTCTATATCTACTTCTATATTATTTTCTTCTATGTATTGTTTTAATTTTTTTACTTTTTCTAAAGTCTCTGGTATAAGTTTTTGACCTCCAAATCCTGGTTCAACTGTCATTACTAATATCATATGGATATATGGTAGAAATTCATAGATATCTTCTACTTTTGTATTTGGTTTTATAGATATTCCTACTTTTGCATTGTTTTCTTTAATAAATTTTATTATTTCATATGCTTCTTCTTTTGATTTTACTGCTTCTATATGAAATGTTATTATATTAGGTTCTAAGTCTATATATTGTTCTATATAGTCTTTTATATTATATGTCATTAGGTGTACATCTAATGGCATATTTGAAATTTGCCTTATTGTTGTCGCATATTCTTTCATTAATTTATGATTATTATTTTGCACAAATTTTCCATCCATTACATCTATATGAATGTAATCTGTATTAGCTGTTTCTAAATTATAAAAAGTTTTTGTTGCTTTTTCTTTTTCCATACTTAATATTGATGTTGATATTTCTACCATTTCCTATGTTCCTCCTTATATTTTAAATCTTCATATATTTTTACATATCTATCATATCTATTTTTTGAAATTCTACTATTCTCCACTGCTGTTTTTATTCCACAATTTTGTTCTTTTATATGTGAACATCCTTGATATTCACATTGTGTTAAATAATTCCTAAATTCTATAAAATATTTATCTAAATCATTTGATTCTATTTCAGTAATATCAAAAGTCGAAAATCCTGGTGTATCTACAATATAAATATTTTCTTCTAATTCATATAGACTTGTAATTGTTGTAGTGTTTTTCCCCCTTTTATTTTTAGTACTAACTTCTCCTTCAATTGCTTCCTCTTTGTTTAAAATCCTATTTATTATTGATGATTTTCCTACCCCAGAGTTCCCTGAAAGTGCTAGTATTTGCAGATTTCTATCGGTTTTATCTACTATATCTTTTATACCTTCTCCTGTTATTGCATTTGTAATTATTACATTATATCCTATATCAGAATACTGTTTTTTTATTTCTAATGCTGTATTTTCATCTAAATCTATTTTATTTACTATGATTGTGGGTTTTATATTAAAATATTCTGCAAATACTAGTTGCTTGTCTAACATTAATAAATCTGGCTTTGGTAACTTTGTTGCAATAACACATATTAGCCCTGTTAAGTTTGCTACCTTTGGTCTTCTTGAAAAGTTTTTTCTTTCTACTATCTTTTCAATTATTGCCTTTTTATTTTGTTCATCTATAATCTCTATTTCTACATTGTCTCCAACTGTTGGTGTTATTTCTTCTTGTTTAAATTTTCCTCTCGCTACTGCTTCATAAATATTTTCTCCTGATTTTATGTAATATGTATTTGTTATATTTTTTATTATTAATCCCTTTTGCATTTATTCTCCTAACTTAAATCTATTCTTTATAAAAGGGCACATGCAATTAAGTCAGTTGTGCGAAACAATGTGAGCTACAAATGACTTATGCTTTAGCTGTGCCCCTACTAAATTATTCTATTGTTAATGTTGTAGTTTGGTTTAAATTGATTGTTGTGGTTTTCTTTATAACATCATCAACATATACTTTTACTGTTACTGTTCCTTTTCCTGTAACTGTTGCTTTTATATCTGTTTTATCTTGTGCGACCTTTTTTGAGTAAATTGTGTCTGTTCCTGCTACAATTTTTACTTCTGATTTTTTTGCAGTTTTTATTATTTCTCCTGTATCTTCTTCTTCATATTCGTCATATTCAATACTTGTTCCTAGTAATGATTTTAAATTTAAGTTAATAGTTCCTGTGATAAATTCTTCTATTTTGTTTATTGTTATTGTCATGTTAGAACCTTTTTCTACTGTATCACCAGCATTAAGGCTTTGCTTTAATACAACTCCACTGTCTTTTGTTGTATCTTCTGCTGTTAAAGTTGTGGCTAATGTTAATCCTGCTTCTTCAATCATTTTTTTTGCGTCTGCTTCTGTTTTTCCAATTACATTTGGAACTAAACTTTTTTCTATTCCTGTGCTTACTTTTAGTGTTACTGTTGAACCTGCTCCAATTTCAGCATTTTCTGGTACATCTTGACTAATTACATATCCTGCTTCTATTTTCTTACTTGGTTCTTCTTCTACAACAACTACTAAATCCTCTTTTTCTAATAATTCTTTTGCTTCTTCTAGAGTTTTTCCTGTAACTTTAGGTACTTTTACTATTTTTAGCCCTAAGCTTACAATTACATTTATTGTTGATTTTTCTTTTATTTTGTAATTTTCTTTATATGTTGGGTCTTGAGAAATTATTTTTCCTGCTTCTATTACTGCATCATATCTTTCTTCTTTAACTTCTATTTGAAGTTTTGATTCTTCTGTTTTTGCTTTTGCTTCATCTACACTTAACCCTACCAAGTCTGGAATTAATACATCTTTTGGTGTTGAAACATCGAATGCAAATGTTGTTATTAATATAGTTAAAGCAAACAGTAGTATAAGACCTGTTATTGTTGAAATGACTTTGTGTTTTCCAATAAATGCTACAAGTTTGTTCTTCTTTTCCTTTTCCATGTTTTTCTCCTTTTCTTTTACTTTATCTTCTATTGGTTTTGAATAAATAGTTGATATAGTTTGTGTAGGATAGTCTTTTATTGTATTATCTATATTTATAAAATCTGCATCTGGATTTTTTAATGCTATACTTAAGTCTTTTAACATTTCACCTGCATTTTGATATCTTAAACTTGAGTCTTTTTGCATTGATTTCATTATAATTTTATTTACAGCTTGAGGAATAGCTGGATTAATAGTAATAGGCTCTTTTGGTTGCTCTTGAATATGTTTTAGTGCAACTGATACTGGTGTATCTGCATCAAATGGTAATTTTCCCGTTAACATTTCATACATAACTACACCTAATGAGTATAAGTCAGATTTTGCATCTGTTATTCCTCCTTTTGCATGCTCTGGTGAAAAATAGTGTACAGATCCCATAGTAGTTCCAAAAGCTGTAATTGTAGAGTTTGAAACTGCTTTTGCTATTCCAAAATCTGTAACCTTTGCCATTCCATCTTCTGTTATTATTATATTATGTGGTTTTATGTCTCTATGTATTATATTATTCTTATGTGCTGTCTCTAAGGCTGATGCAATCTGTATTGCAACATTTACACACCATTTCCATGCAAGTGCTCCTTCTGAAACTATAATTTCTTTTAAGGTTCTTCCTTTTATTAATTCCATTACTATATAATATAAGTTTCCTTCATGTCCAACATCATATACAGATACTATGTTAGGATGTGTTAGACTTGCAACTGCTTGTGCTTCTGTATTGAATCTTTTAATAAATTCTTCATCTGTAGTGAATTCATCTCTTAATATTTTTACTGCTACATATCTATTTAATACATGGCATTTAGCTTTGTAAACCATTGCCATTCCGCCCATTTCCTATTTGTTCTATTATTTCATATCTATTTCCTAATAATCTACCTTCTAGACCCATCTTAAACCCTCCTAAGATTTTTATATCCTATAATATATTTATATTTTTATTATGACTGTTGTTATATTGTCTAATCCACCAGCATTGTTTGCTTTTTCAATTAAGTCTTTTACTATATTATCAGATTCTTTTGTTACTATTTCTTGAATCTCTTTTACTGATACCATATTTGTTAATCCATCTGTATTCATTTCAATGATGTCTCCACTTTGAACACTTCTTTCTATGATATCTGGCTCTACAAATGGTGCACATCCTAATGCTTTCATTAACATATTTTTTTTAGGATGATGTTCTGCTTCTCTTGGTGTTATTGTTCCTTCATTTACAAGTTCCTGAACATAACTATGGTCTTCTGTTAATTTTTGCATTACTCCTCGCCTAATTCTATATATCCTACTGTCTCCAATATGTCCTATGTACAATTTATCTTCTATTATTAAGCAGATTTCCATTGTTGTACCCATTCCTAATAGTTCTTCGTCTTCTTGTGATTTTTCATACACTACATTATTAGCATATTCCATTGCCTTATATATAATGTTAAAAATTTCCTCTTTTTCTCCGTTAGTTTGTTCTATATTTTTTTCTATGTATTCTTTTACAGTTTCTGTTGCTGTTTTGCTTGCAATTTCTCCACCATTATATCCGTCCCATTCCATCTGAAACTATGAATAGTTTTAAATCATTTTGGCTTGCATAATAATAGTCTTCATTTTTTTCTCTAATTCTCCCTACGCTTGTCCCTGCATAAATCCTCATATGTTGCCTCCTTCTTTCCTTCTCAACTGCCCACAAGCAGCTTCTATATCGTCTCCTAATTCTCTTCTTATTGTTGCTACTATTCCACAATCATTTAAGTAATCTCTAAATTTCATAACATTTTCATTAGTGCTTGTATCAAATTCACCATTTTCAATTTTATTTATTGGAATTAAATTAACATGACATAACATTCCCTTTAATAGTTTTACTAAAGCTTTTGCATCTTCTAAATTATCATTATTATCTTTTGCTAATGCATATTCGAATGATATTCTTTTGTTGGTCTTTTCTATATAATATTTGCATGCTTTCATTAATTCTTCAATATTATATTTATTATTTATAGGCATCATTTTGCTTCTTTTTTCATTTGTTGTTGCATGTAAAGATATTGATAATGTACATTGTAAGTCCATATCTGCAATTTCATATATTTTTGGAACTAATCCAGATGTAGAAATACTTATATGCCTGGCTCCTATATTTAATCCTTTTGGGTTATTTATTATTTTTATTGCTTTTATAACATTATTAAAATTATCAAGAGGCTCTCCTATTCCCATAAATACTACATTAGATATTTTAATTCCTATATCTCTTTGTACTGCTAATATTTGTTCTGCGATTTCTCCTGATGTAAGACTTCTAATAAATGCTATTCCTGTTGAGGCACAAAATTTACATCCCATTTTACATCCAACTTGTGACGATACACATATGCTGTATCCATGTTTATATTGCATGAGTACCGTTTCAATTGCATTTCCATCTAATATATCAAATAAATACTTTTTTGTTCCATCTGAGGATTCTTGCTTTCTTATAATTTTATATATATCTAATGTATAATTCTCTTTTAGTTTTTCTCTAAGTTCTAACGAAAGGTTTGTCATTTCATTAAAGTCTGTTACATTTTCTACATATATCCACTTAAAGATTTGTTCAGCTCTATAGCCTTTTTCACCTATTAATAACATTTCCTCTTTTAATTCATCTAAATTGTAATCTTTTATATTTTTCATATATTCCTTCATTTCATATTTTATACCAACGTTATACCATAAAAGAAATTTTTTTTCAATACATTTGATATTTTTTATATATAATGTTGATGTTTAACCTTCAATGGTGGACGACCAATGGTCGCCTCTACAATATATTTATTACTTAAATGTTGTAATATCCACAATATTACTAATCAAATAGTCTATGTCTTGTTTTGTATTTTCTTTTCCTAGTGTTATCCTTAAGGCTCCTTCTGCTTCTTCATTGTTTAAACCTATTGCCATTAGTACGTGTGATGGGGTTGTATCTCCTGTGCTACATGCAGATCCTGCTGATGTACAGATTCCTTTTTCGTCTAATTTTAATAATAATTCTGAACTGTCTTCTCCTAAAAATGATATATTTATATTTCCTGGTAGTCTATCTTTTCTTGCTCCATTTATTCTTATTTTGCCTATTTTTCTTTGCAGTTCTTCTATACAGTATTCTCTTAGTTCTATTAATTTTGTATTGTATTCTTCTATATTTTCATATGCCAGTTCTATTGCTTTTCCCATTCCTACTATTCCTGCTACATTTTCTGTTCCTGCTCTTTTTCCATTTTCTTGATGTCCTCCATCTTGTATTTCTTTAAAATCTATTCCTTCTTTTACATATAATGCTCCTACTCCTTTTGGTCCATAGAATTTATGTGCTGACATTGATAATAAATCTATATTCATTTCTTCTACATTTACTTTTATGTTTCCTATTGCTTGAACTGCATCTGTATGAAATAGTATTTTATGTTTTCTTGCAATTTTTCCTATTTCTTTTATTGGCTGGATTGTTCCTATTTCATTATTTGCTGTCATTATTGATATTAATATAGTGTCATCTTTTATTGAGTTTTCTAGTTCTTGTAAATTTATCTTTCCGTCTTTATCTACATTTAGATATGTTACTTCTATTCCTTCTTGTTCTAATGTTTTACAGGTATTTAATATGGCATGATGTTCTATCTTAGTTGTAATTATATGCTTTTTGTTTTTACTATTTGCATACGTTATTCCTTTTAATGCTAGATTATCACTTTCACTTCCACATCCTGTAAAATATATTTCCTTTGGTTTTGCATTTATCGCTTTGGCTACCTTTTGCCTTGCTATATGTATTGCCATCTTATTTTGTCTACCTATTGTATATGCAGATGATGGATTTCCATAGCTATATGAAAAGTATGGTATCATTTCTCTTAAAACTTCTTCATCAACAGCTGTTGTTGCTGCATGGTCAAAATAATATATTCTATTCATAATCTTTTCTCCTTGTTTATATATTATATTGTTTGATATTGGATTTAAGAACAATTCTAAATTGATTTTGTCATTACGAAAGGGCACATGCAATGTGCCCCTACAGTTATTTTATACCATTAAATATGTTATTAATTATTTTTATTAGTTTGCCTTTCTCGTGTTATTGTTAAAGTGTCATCCTAAGAACATTTTTTCGTATAAATTTCAAAATATGCTTGATTTTACTTACTAAATATAATAGAATAATTAACAACCTTACGTAAGTAGAAAGGCTAGCCCTTTCTAAAGGGCGGAAAGGGGGACTAAACTTGAATAACTGCGATTTGATTCTGCATTTTGTTGATAAGTACATACTAGAAAAAGAAAAGAACATTATGCTACAGCAACAATTAGAGCAACACAAACAAATTTCAGATGACAAAGAAGTTAAGACTGATAAACAGTAATAATTAGTCGGTAGAGTAGATTTCACGGTCTGCTCTATTTTTTGAATAAAAAAAGTATGTGTATTCACGGGTACACATACGACTAATTTTGAATAACTGCGATATTCAAAGTTCATTTATTTTGTAATTAAATAATAGCATATTCTTTTGCATTTGTCAAATGTAAAATTTATATTTTCGAGACTTTTTACTAGCTCAATTTCCCCTTTTATTTATTCCATTCTTCTTTATTTATCTGCCTTTCTCTTGCTATTGCTAAAGTACCATCTGGTACATCTTCTGTTATAGTAGATCCTGCTGCTATTAAAACATCACTTCCTACATTTACTGGTGCAATTAAATTTACATTTGAACCAACAAATGCATTATCTCCAATTGTTGTTTTATTTTTGTTTTTATTTATATCATAGTTACATGTAATTGTTCCACAACCTATATTTGTGTTTTCTCCAATTTCACAGTCTCCCATATAACTTAAGTGTGGCACTTTTGTTCCTTCTCCTATAATTGTTTTCTTTATTTCTACAAAGCTTCCCACTTTTACATTATCTGAAATTCTACAGTTTTCCCTTATATAAGCATTTGGTCCAATTTCACAGTTCTTACCTATTTTTACTCCTGATTTTATTGTAGTGTTAGGATGTATTACTGTATCTATTCCTATTTCTACATCATCATAGATATATGTAGAGTTCATATCTTCAATGGTAACACCTTTTTCCATTAATTCTGTATTTATTCTAAGTTTTAGGATTTGTGTTACTAACTCTAATTGGACTCTATCATTTACACCTAATATTTCTGTATTATCATCTATAATAACAGCTCCTGTTTTTAAACCTTTTTCATTCATTATCTTTATAACATCTGTTAAATAATATTCTCCTTGTGCATTATTATTGTCTATTTTATCTAAAGCTAAAGATAATTCTTCAATATCAAAGCAATAGACTCCTGCACCTATTTCATTTATTAATTTTTCTTCTTCATTTGCATCTTTTTCTTCAACTATGGATTTTACATTTCCACCAACATCTCTAATTATTCTCCCATAACCTGTTGGATTTTCATAAATTGCAGTTAAAACTGTTGCATATTCTTTGTCTTTTATACTTTTCTTAATTAAATTTTTTAAAGTTGATGGTCTTATAATAGGAACATCTCCTGATAAAACTACTACTTTTCCTCTTTTTCCTTTTAAAAGTGGAAGTGCTTGTTTTACTGTATCTCCTGTACCTAAAAGTTCTTCTTGATATGCATATTTAACAGAATCTTTTAAAACTTCTTGTACTTGTTCTCTTTTATGTCCAACTACAGTTATTATATCATTTATTCCTGCTTCTTTTGCTATATCTACTACTCTTTTTATCATTTCTTTTCCATATATTTTATGTACACACTTTGCTTTTTCTGTTTTCATTCTAGTTCCTTTTCCTGCTGCCATGATTATTCCTATTATTTCTTCCATAATTATAATCATTCCTCCTTATATGATTTATATAATATAACATATATTATAATTTGTTTCAAATTATTCTATTTTTAATGATTTATGTGTATTTATTTCTCCTTGTAAATACCATATAGCATTTCTTACAATCTCGACTTCTATTACTTTACCTATTAGTTCTTTTTCTCCATCAAAGATTACTACTTTATTTGTCTCTGTTCTTCCTGTTAACATTTGGTCATTATTTTTACTTGTTCCTTCTACTAAAATTTTTTGCTTTATTCCTACATATTTTTCACCATTTTGTTCTGTTTGTTCTTCTACTAATTCTTTTAATTTATCAAATCTTTCGTGTTTTATTTCTTCTGGTATTTGATTTTCCATTTTGTCTCCTGGTGTTCCAATTCTTCTTGAATATATAAACATATATACTTGTTCATAGTTTATTTTTCTTACTACATCTAAGGTGTCCTCAAAGTCTTTTTCTGTTTCTCCTGGAAAGCCTACTATTATGTCTGTTGAAAATACTACATCCGGTATTTCTTTTTTTATTTTTCTTGCTAGGTTTAAATATTGCTCTTTGGTATATTTTCTATTCATTTCTTTTAAAACTTTTGTGCTTCCTGCTTGTAATGGCAGATGTATAGTCTTACAAACCTTGTTACATTCTTTGATTGCTTTTATTACATCATCTGTAAAATCCTTTGGATGTGGAGATACAAATCTTATTCTTTCTATTCCTTCTATTTTATTTACATCTCTTAATAGATTTGCAAAATTATAGTTTTCTCCACCATTATACGAATTTACATTTTGTCCTAATAATGTTATTTCTTTGTAGCCTTTATTCGCAAGGCATTTTACTTCTTCTATAATATTTTCTGGTTTTCTGCTTCTTTCTCTTCCTCTAACATATGGTACTATACAATAGCTGCAAAAATTATTGCATCCATACATTATTGTAACAGATGCTTTTAATTTATCATTTCTTTTTATAGGAATGTTTTCATACACTTCTCCATCTATGTCTATAATGTCTTCTATACTCTTTTTCTCTTTTAAAGCATTATATAAATCTTCTGGAAATTTATGTAATGTATGTGTTCCAAATATGATATCTGTATAAGGATAACTTTTTCTTATCTTTTCTTGAATATGCTTTTCTTGCATCATGCAACCGCCAATTGCAATTATTGTTCCTTTTTCTTCTTTGGATTTTTTTAGCTCTCCTAGTTTTCCAAATAGCTTATCTTCTGCATTTTCTCTTACACAACATGTGTTTATAACTACTAGGTCTGCTTGTTTTGATTCTTCTATTTTAGTATATCCCATTTCTTCTATCATTCCACATAGTTTCTCAGAGTCGTTCTCATTTAGTTGACACCCCATTGTAAGTATATTATATGTTAAGTTTTTTCCTTCATTTATTTTTTTTGTTTTATTTATAAATTCCTTTTGATATTGTATTTCTTTATCTATTTTCAATTTGAATTTCATTCCTCCTAATA
>CAPZDM010000021.1:13752-24452 GCA_948745425.1 uncultured Clostridia bacterium | reverse complement strand
TTCCAAAACTAAATTCCTATTAGTCTTTTACTGGAATTTACTTTTAAATTTAAGGTTAAAATAAGAAATTTCGTAAGGACTTGCTAATTTTTGGGGATTATGGTATATTATATATTATTTGGATAGGAGGTTTTTTTTTAAGATGTGTGGAATCGTTGGATACATTGGAAAAAATAAGGCAAATGAAATCTTAATAAACGGACTCTTAAAATTAGAATATAGAGGATATGATTCAGCAGGAATAGCAGTCGTAGAAAATAAAGAAATAGTTTGTAAAAAAGATATAGGAAGAGTATGTAACTTATATAATTTAGAAGGTATAAATGAACTAAAAGGCACAATAGGAATTGCACATACTAGATGGGCAACACATGGTAAACCATCTAAAGTTAATGCACACCCTCATTTAGATAATCATAATACATTTGCAGTAGTACATAATGGAATAATAGAAAATTATAATGAATTAAAAGAAGAGTTAATAAATAAAGGATACAAGTTTTATTCTCAAACAGATACTGAGGTAATACCAAATTTAATTAATTACTACTATAAAGAAGAAAAGGACTTATTAAAAGCTGTAAATAGAGCTTGTAAAGACTTAAAAGGTAGTTATGCAATAGAAGTTATTTCTAAAGATGAACCTGACAAAATAGTAGTTGCTAGAAAAGATAGCCCTATGGTAATAGGAATTGCAGGAAATGACAAATTTGTAGCATCAGATATTCCAGCAGTGCTAGAATACACAAGAGATTTTTATTTATTATCTGATGGAGAATTTGTAGAATTAACAAAAGATAAAATAAGTTTCTATGATGAAGACTTAAATAAAATCGATAAAAAAATAGAAAGAATAGAGTGGAGTGAAAAGGCAAGTTCAAAAGAAGGATATGAAGACTACATGTTAAAAGAGATTTATGAACAGCCAAAAGCAATAAGAGAAACAATAGGTTCAAGACTAAAAGAAAATGAGAAATGCCAATTTGATGATATAGGTATAGACAAAGATTATCTTCAAACAATAAACAAAATAAA
The DNA here is from genome assembly GCA_948745425.1 of uncultured Clostridia bacterium. Lineage (GTDB taxonomy): Bacteria > Bacillota > Clostridia > TANB77 > CAG-508 > CAKPSH01. The sequence goes on along the minus strand of CAPZDM010000021.1, from coordinate 23,417 downwards.
AATAGTAGCATGTGGTACAGCAATGTATGCAGGATTAGTAGCAAAAAACACTTTTGAAAGACTTTTAAAAATAGATACTGAAGTAGAAGTCGCATCTGAATTTAGATATAGAGATCCATTAATAGATGAAAAGACATTAGCTATATTTATAAGTCAATCAGGAGAAACAGCAGATACAATAGCTGCCCTAAAACTTGCAAAACATAAAAAATGCAAAACAATTTCAGTAAGTAATGTAATTGGAAGTTCAATAACAAGAGAATCACATTATACAATTTATACACATGCAGGACCAGAAATTGCAGTAGCATCAACAAAAGCATATACATCTCAAGTTGTATTACTAGAATTACTAGCAATATATTTTGCAGAAGTACTAGGAAATGATAGTGAAGAAATAAAAACTCTAAAAAGTGAAATATTACAATTACCAAAAAAAGTAGAAGAAGCATTAAAAACATCAGAAGAAATAAAAAAATTAGCCAATGAAATCCATGAACAAAAAGATGTATTCTTTATAGGAAGAGGTATAGATTATACAGTAACAAGAGAAGCTTCATTAAAGCTAAAAGAAATATCTTATATACATTCAGATGCATATCAAGCAGGAGAATTAAAACATGGACCAATAGCTTTAATTGAAAATGGAATAACAGTTATTGGAGTTATATCAGACAAAAAACTTGTAAAGAAAAGTGTTAGCAATTTACAAGAAGTAATCACAAGAGGAGCAAATGTAATAGTAGTAACAGATAAGGATTTAAGTAAATACAACTTCAAAAGAATAATAAAAGTACCAGAAACAAATAAACTACTTTCACCAATATTAACGGTAATACCAATGCAATTACTTGCATATTATGTTTCAAAAGCAAAGAACTTAGATGTAGATAAACCAAGAAATTTGGCAAAATCAGTCACAGTTGAATAATTATAAAGAGCACGCAAAAACGTGCTCTAAATTATTTTATAAAATATTTAAAAAATCACTGTACTTTGCAATAAATATATGATATAAATTATTATAAAGTATTATAAATTTATTTTTCTATTATATAGCAAAATCGATTATAATTCTTTGAAGGAATTTCCCAAATTGTAGGGGTGCACAGTGTGTGTCCGAGTGGCAAAGTCGCTTTTTTACAAAAATTGGCATTGGAGGTATAAAAAGATGGCAAAGAGAGCAAGAAGATATGAAAATGAAAAAAAGTTAAATTATAAAAAGGTATTTGCAGTCTTAGTACTATTTATAGTAGTTATAATGTTTATAGTAGGAATAAAAAAATTATTTACAACAGGAATGACTTCTACAGGAAAAATTACTGCAGTTAATTATTTCCCAGTATATAGTAATGGAAAATGGGGAGTAATAAGCTCTAATGGAAAAATAGTTATTGAGCCTCAATATCAAGAAATGCCAATAGTTCCAAATAATTCACAACCAGTATTCATATGTACATATGATGTAGATTATAATTCTGGAACATACAAGACTAAAGTAGTAAATGAGAAAAACTCTGAAATAGTAACAGGATATGAAAATGTTAAATTTATAGATTATATAAACGAAAATGGAGAAATCTCATACTTACAAAATATATTAATAGTACAAAAAGATGGAAAATATGGACTTATAGATTTAAAAAATAAGGAAATTTTAAGTGCCCAATATGATGAAATTTCAATTTTAAATGGAGTAGACAACAGTCTAATAATAAAAAAAGATAATAATGTAGGACTTTGTGATTATGAAGGAAATATAATAATAAATACAGAATATAAAGAAATAAAAACAATAGGAAATAACTACAAAAATGGATATATAACAGTTAACAAAGAAGGACTATATGGAATAATAGACTTTAATAAATCAGTTATACTTGAAAATAAATATGCAGATATAAAGACAATTTATTCATCTAATAAGTATGCAGTAAAAATAGATAAAGGATATAAAATAATAGACAAGAATGGAAATGCATTAGTAGATAAAAGCTTTGATGATATAAAAGACATAAATGATTCAAACATTATTTTCAAAGAAAAAGGAAAATATGGAGTTACCACTATTAATTTAGAAAATAAAATTGGAACTCAATATGAAGACATAATTTTTATAAATAATGATTATTTTATAGCAAAAAAATCTAACAAATATGGTGTTATAAATATAAATAATGAAGTACAAATAGACTTTAAATATGAAAGCATAGATTATGAAGAAACATCAGGAATATTAATAGCAAAAAATTCTGAAAACAAGTATGATATATATGATTCGGCAAAGGAGCTAAAACTAACAGTTGATGAAATAGATATATATGACGAATATATGGAAGTAGCTATAGGAAATGAAAATAAATATTATAATTTCAAATTTGAAGAAAAAGAGCCTAAGACAGTATCAAAAAATAATGATATTGTACCAAGTGAAAAAGACGGAAAATATGGATTTGTTAATTCAAAAGGTAAAGTGGTTGTAAAACATGATTATGAAGAAGTTACAGAACTTAACAAATATGGCTATGCAGGAATTAAAAAAGATGGATTATGGGGGGCTGTAAATGCTAAAGGAGAGGTTGTAATAAAACCAACTTATAAATTAGATAAAAATGAAATTATAGATTTTATAGATAAATGGCATAGGGGTATTGGTGCTGAATATTATACCGACATTTAAGTTTGAAAGATAATGGCTTTTGCCTAGTCAAAAGACCATTCTTTTTCAAACTTTATAGATATACATGAATAGCCATTGTAGGGGCACATTATGTAAGGAAGAGGTAACAATGAAAACATATTGTGGAACAGACATAATAGAAATTGAAAGAATAAAAGAGTCAATAGAAGAAATGGGACAACCATTTATAGATAGAATATTTACTCCAAATGAAATACAATATTGTGAAAGTAAAAACAATGTAAAATATCAGCACTATGCAGCAAGATTTGCAGCGAAAGAAGCAATATTCAAAGCAATATCAAAAGATTTACAAGATAAATTCAGTATGGGCTGGAAAAACGTTGAAATAATAAATGACGAAAAGGGAAGACCAAATGTAAAATTTATTGACTTTAGTATTGAAGGTTTAAAAGAAATAGATATAAGTATTTCACATTGCAAAACATATGCAGTAGCAACAGTAGTAGCAGAACTAGACAAGTAAAGGGGAATTTATAAATGGAATATTTTGATACACATTCACATTATAATGATGAAGCATATGATGAAGATAGAAAAGAGATAATAGGTCAAATATATAAAGAAGGAATAACAAAAACAGTAGTTATAGGATATAATATAGAAAAATCAAAAAAAGCAATAGAAATTGCAAAAGAAAATGAATTCATATATTCAGCAATTGGAATCCATCCAAGTGATATAGGAAAAACTAAACAAGAAATATTATCACAAATTAAAAAGATAAAAGAAATGGCATCTAATAAAAAAGTAGTAGCAATAGGAGAAATTGGACTAGACTACCATTGGGAAAAAGAAAATATAGAATTACAGAAATTTGCTTTTATAGAACAAATAAATCTAGCAAATGAACTAAGACTACCAATTGTAATACACTCAAGAGATGCAATAATGGATACAATAGAAATACTAAAAAATAAGAAAACACCACAATATTCAGGGATATTACATTGTTGTGTATTAAACAAAGACTTAATTGAAACAGGATTAAAATTAGGTCTATACATATCATTTGCAGGACCAGTAACATATAAAAACACAAAAAACACAGAACTAATAAACCTTGTACCAGATGATAGATTATTAATAGAAACAGACTGTCCATATTTAAGTCCAGAACCAAACAGAGGTAAAAGAAACGACTCAAGAAACATAAAATACACAGCACAAAAAATAGCAGAAATAAAGGGAATAACGATACAAGAAATATCAGAACTAACATATAAAAATGCAGAAAAAGTTTATAATATATAAAAAATAGGGGACATTCTTAAAATTTCATTTTATGAAATTTTAAGAATGTCCCCATTATAATAACTATTTATTTTCCAAAATCAACTTTAACATTTTGTTTTGCTTCAGCAGAGTCAACTGCAAATAAAGTAGCTGGTGTAAAATGAAACATAGAAGCAACAATATTTGCAGGAAATATCATTAAATTTCTATTATATCTTGTAACAGCATCATTATAAAATTGTCTAGCATAAGAAATTTTATTCTCAGTATCCTTTAAATCTTGTTGTAATCCAGTAAAGTTTTGATTAGCCTTTAAATCAGGGTAATTCTCAGAAACTGCCATAATAGTTTTTAGTGCACCAGATAATTGATTATCAATATCAACTTTTTCAGAAACTGAACCAGCAGATGCCCAAGAAGTTCTTAACTCTGTAACTTTTGTAAGGACATCAGACTCGTGAGTCATATAACCTTTAACACATTCAACTAAATTTGGTATTAAATCAAATCTTCTTTGTAATTGCACATCAATTTGACTAAAGGAATTATCTACTTTTACCTTAGCACCAACCAAACTGTTATAAGTAGCAATAACCCAAAGTACTATAACCACTATGATTGCTAAAATTATCCAAATCATAAATTTTCCTCCTTAAAAAAAGATAAATATATAATAGCACAAAAAGATAAATAAAACAATGGTCTAAAAAAATTATTTCTCTATTTATATAAAACATAAAATTGCCTATTGATATTTTTCTCTGTGTATAATATAATAAATATGTAAAAAAACAAGAAAAACTGTTGAAAATTAGCACATACAATGTAAAAGGAGATGTAATCAAATGAGCAACAAAAAGAAGATTATAGGAATTATAGCAATAATAGTTATATTAATAATAGCAATAGCGATTACCATTATAATAAAAACAAATAAAAGTGAAATGAGAGAATATGAAATAGAAGAAATCGCTGAAAAAGAATACAAATATTTTATTCTATATACTAATGGAAAATATGGAGTAATGGACGCAGAAGGAAATATTATAATAGAAGCAAAATATGATAAAGTAGTAATACCAAACTCAAAAAAAGCTGTTTTCATTTGTTCAAACGAAGGTGACGAAAAAAATAAAATATTTGATGAAAAAGCAGAAGAAATTTTTGATGTATATGATAATGTAGAAGAAATAGAATTAGAAGGGTTAGTAACAGCTTTACCATATGAAAAAAATGTATTAAAATTTAAAGTAAATAATCAATATGGACTAATAGATTTAGACGGAAATAGAATTATAAAAGCAACATATGAAGAAATAAGGGGATTAAAATATAAAGAAGGAGAGCTTTTAGCCAAACTTAATGGAAAATATGGTGTAATAAATATAAAAGGAGCAAAATTAGTTAACTTTGACTATGATAATATAGAAGCAGATAAATATTATCTTGAAGAAGAAAAATATAAAAAATCAGGATATATAGTATGTAAAACCACAGATGAAGGATACAGATATGGATATATATCAAACAAAGGTGAAAAACTATTAGACACAATTTATAATGACATAAAAAGAGTAATAGATATTAAAGGAGAAGATATATATACTATAGCAAGCAATAATGGACAATATGGATTATTAAAGAATAAAGAAGTATTAATAGATTTCAAATATCAAGGTATAGAATATAACACTACTAACAACTTACTAATAATAAACAGAGGAGCAAAATATGGTGTATATACATTAACAGGGCAGGAAATAGTACCAATAGATTATAAAACACTACAATTCAATGGTATATATATATATGCAAAAACTGGAAGTGATATAAAATATTTTACCAATAAAGGAGAAGAAGTAAAAACAAACTTTACATCATTAGTACCTGTTAATAATGGAGAATATTATATATCAATAGACAGAAATGGATTATATGGTGTAGTAGATAAAAATCAAAACATATTAATAGATAATAAATTTGTATATATTGAATATATGTTTAATGATTACTTTTCAGCATATAAGAACGAAAGTGGACTTGGATTAATAGACACTAAAGGAAAAGAAATCACAAAATTCACTTATACTACTATAAACAAGATAGCAGACACAGAACTACTAAAAGCAGAAAACATGGGAAATGATGTAATCGAAGTATATAAAAAAGATTTAACACAAGTAGCAAAATTAGATAATGCACAACTAGAGATAAGAGATACATATGTAAATTTATACAATGAAAACACAAATATATTTATAGACAAACAAGGAAATATAATTGATGAAAAACAAGCCTTAGAAACAACACAAGAAGCACCAGACACAATAGGAAAATATGCCAAAGAATATATGGGATATTCACAGGTATATTATACAGACGAGGTAATAGAAGCAGAGGATTAGTAAGGGCGCCCTTTGGGCGTCCGTTAAATATAATTAAGAAAGGAAAATCAACTAATGTATGAAAAAATAGGAATAAAAGCTGAAATAGAAGAACAAATAAACAAAATCGAAAGAGAGATAAAACCAATATTTGAAAAAGTAGACCAAATAGCAGAATATAATAGCTTAAAAGTAATAAATGCATTCCAAAAATACAGACTATCAGAAATACACTTTACATCAACAACAGGCTATGGATATGATGACATAGGAAGAGAATGTGTAGAAAATATATTTGCAGAAGTTTTAGGAGGAGAAGATGCACTAGTAAGAACACAAATTGTCTCTGGTACACATGCATTAACAATAGCATTATTTGCACTTTTAAGGCCAAATGATGTAATGCTAAGCATAGCAGGAAAGCCATATGATACATTAGATACAGTAATTGGAATAGAAGAAAACGCAAGTTCATTAAAATCCTTCGGAATAAAATATGAGCAAATAGATTTAATAAATAACAACTTTGATACACAAGAGATATTAAATAGAGTATCAAAAGGGGATATAAAATTAATACATATACAACGTTCAAGAGGATATGCTTTAAGAGAAACAATATCAATAGAGCAATTAAGAAATATAATACTAGAAATAAGAAAAATAAACAATAAAGCGATTATAATGATAGATAATTGTTATTGTGAATTTGTAGAAAAAGAAACACCATTAGAAGTTGGAGCAGATATAATAGTAGGATCACTAATAAAAAATCTAGGAGGAGGAATTGCAACAAATGGTGGATACATAGCAGGTAAAAGAGATTTAGTAGAACTTGCAGGAGAAAGACTAACAAGTCCAGGGCAAGGAAAAGAAGTAGGACCTACAAACGGAGCAAACAAAATGTTTTTACAAGGATTATATTTTGCACCAAGTGTAGTAGCAAGTAGTTTAAAAACAGCAATACTTGCAAGTGCAGTTTTAGAAGAAATGAGATACAAAGTATCTCCAAGATTTAATTCACATCGTTCAGACATAGTACAAACAATAGAATTCGGAAATCCTGAAGATATGATTAAATACTGTAGAGGAATACAATTTGGTTCTGCAGTCAATGCACACTGTGCCCCAGAACCATCAGATATGCCAGGTTACAATGATAAAATTATAATGGCAAGTGGAAGCTTTACACAGGGCTCTTCAATAGAATTGAGCTGTGATGGACCAATAAGACCTCCATTTATTGCATTTATGCAAGGAGGACTTACATATGAGTATGGAAAGATAGGTGTTATGCGTGCCATTCAAGAAATGAAATTTTGATCATCTATTCTTCAAGGGAAGAACTCTTAGAATAAAAGTCATATACAAATTTTAGCAATAAAGAAATCAAATCTAAAAAATATATCAAATTAATTTAATAAAAATGTAAAAATATAAAAGAAATAATCTAAATATTTAGATTATTTCTTTTTTTCTACAAGAGAGTTTGACAATATTTTAAATAAATACAAACTATAATAATATGTACAATCACTATTGGAGGTGAGGAATAAAAGAGAATGACTATATACTTAGATATAGTATTTGTAGAAAACATAATAATGAATTACATAATTTTATTTGCAACTGGACTTATTTGTAAAGAGAAAATTAAACAAATTAGAATAATTATATCAAGTATCATAGGTAGCATTTATTCGGTAGCATATTACATAACAGAGATTACATTATATGTAACAATAATAGCAAAAATCTTATTATCAATAGTAATGATATATATAGCATTTGGTTCTAAAAATCCAAAAAATACATTCAAATCTTTAATAATATTTTATCTTACATCATTTGCCTTTGGAGGATGTGCTTTTGCAATTCTATATTATATAAAACCAGAAAACATATTATATCAAAATGGAAAATTTGTAGGGCTATATCCAATAAAAATTGCAATATTAGGGCGGAGTATTAGGTTTTTTCATAATTAATATTGCATTTAAACTAGTAAAAAATAAGTTAAATATGGAAGATATGTTTTGCAATATAAAGATTTTCAACAATGGAAAAGAACAAAATGTGAGAGCAATGATAGATACTGGTAATTTATTAAAAGATCCAATAACAAATTCACCAGTCATAATAATTGAAAAAAGTAAATTAAATAATATATTACCAAATGAGATATTAGAGAATACTGGAAAAATAATAAATGGAGAATATGAATTTAGTGAAGAATATCTTAAATATGCGTCAAAATTTAGGGTACTACCATTTTCATCTTTAGGAAAACAAAACGGAATGTTATTAGGATTTAAGGTAGACAAAGCAGAAGCAGATATTAACGATGAAGATATTGTCAGAAACGATGTAATCGTTGGAATATATGATAAAAAATTATCAAATAGAAATCAATACCAAAGTCTAATAGGTTTAAACTATGCTGAAAGATAATAATTATCTTTCAATCTTAAATTTATACTTTAGAGAGGAGTGATAAGAATATGAACATTTTAAAGATATTAAAAATTAACTTAAACAATATTTATAATAAATACATAATTAATGTAGAACAAGATAATATGGAGATATATTATATTGGAGGGAGTCAAACCCTACCACCACCACTTTCTCAAGAAGAGGAAGAAGAACTCTTAGGGAAATTAGAATATAATGATGAAGAGGCAAAAAAGACATTAGTAGAGAGAAATTTAAGATTAGTAGTTTACATATCGAAGAAATTTGAAAATACAGGAATAGAAATAGAAGATTTAATATCAATAGGTACAATAGGGCTAATGAAAGCAATAAACACTTTTAATGTATCTAAAAATATAAAACTTGCAACATATGCATCAAGATGTGTAGAAAACGAAATTTTAATGTACCTAAGAAGAACAAATAAAACAAAAGGAGAAATATCAATAGATGAGCCATTAAAACAAGATGGAGACGGAAACGAATTATTACTTTCAGATATATTAGGAACAGAAAATGATATCACATCAAAAAACATAGAAGATGAAGTTGACAAAAAGTTATTAAGAATATCAATGCAGAAACTAAACGAAAGAGAAAAACACATAATGGAATTAAGATTTGGCTTTGGCACAGGCAACGAAAAAACCCAAAAAGAAGTGGCAGACATGCTAGGAATATCACAAAGCTATATATCAAGGCTTGAGAAAAAAATAATAGGAAAAATGAAAAAAGAAATATTAAGTAAGACGGGATAGCGTGAAAAATTTGCAAAGCAAATTTTGCTAGCTATGAAATAGAAATACACAATTTTTATATCAAGGCTTGAGAAAAAAATAATAGGAAAAATGAAAAAAGAAATATTAAGT
>CAPZDM010000021.1:0-13652 GCA_948745425.1 uncultured Clostridia bacterium | reverse complement strand
AAGACGGGATAGCGTGAAAATAAAAGAATAACCACCTAATTTTTGGGAATAATATAAAAAGATAAATATTTCCAAAGGAGGGGCTTTTTCTTTATGATAAAAAAGGTAGAAATATGTGGTGTAAACACCTCTAAATTGCCCATATTATCAAATGAAGAAAAGAATGAACTTTTAATTAGAATAAAAAATGGAGATGAACAAGCAAGAGAGGAATTTATACAAGGCAATTTAAGACTGGTATTAAGTGTAATACAGAGATTTAATGGAAGAGGAGAATCACCAGATGATTTATTTCAAGTTGGATGTGTAGGACTTATAAAAGCAATAGACAATTTTGATATAAATCAAGAAGTGCAATTCTCAACTTATGGAGTACCAATGATAATACGGAGAAATAAGAAGATACTTAAGAGATAATAACCCTATTAGAGTAAGTAGATCTGTAAGAGATTTAGCATATAAAGCAATGCAAATGAGAGAAACAATGACAAAAGAAAAAGGAAGTGAACCAAGTATAGAAGAAATAGCAAAAGCAATGGATGTAAACAAAGAAGAACTAGTATTCAGCTTCGATGCAATACAACTCCCCATATCATTACAAGAGCCAATATATAAAGATGGAACAGAAAACATATTTGTAATGGATCAAATAAAAGACAATAAAAATACAGACGACAAATGGACAGAAGACTTAAGCATAGCAGAAGCAATGAAAAAACTCAGCAAGAGGGAAAAAGACATCATAGCCAGAAGATTTTTTGACGGAAGAACACAAATGGAAGTAGCAGAAGAAATAGGAATATCACAAGCACAAGTTTCTAGATTAGAGAAAAATGCAATATCTAGAATAAAGAAAACGTATAAGTAAAAGTGTCAATAGGGATGGGGCATTTTGACAGCATAACATATATTTATGCTGTCAAGATGCCTTGTTTCCATTAAAATTTAACAGTTGCATAGAGTTATAAAATATATTATAATATGAATATAAAAAATGAAACATTATATAGAAAATGTAACTAAACTAAAATAATTTTTAAAGGAGATAGATTTATGGCAAGGGTAATTAAAAATAAAGAACTAGTAAATACAAAATTAGCGACTAATTATGGTGGATGGATGTATTGTGAAAAATGTAATAAAAATATTGGATATCTATGCTATGTAACTTATGACGAATTAAAATTCAATTATGAATGTAATTGTGGAAGTAAAGGTAGTATATTTTTGGACTTTGAAGATAGTCAAGAAGGTTGCAACTGTGATAAAGAATTAGTAACAATAAAAAATAGATTATGTTGTTCTTTTGATGAATCACCTTTAATAACAATTTTAGATAAAAATCTAAAAAAATATAAACTTGAAATTACTTGTAAATCATGTAATAAAACATATAAAAAGGAGGTGAAATAAGTGAATTTCTTATTAACATTATTAATTGGAATAGTTGCAGGAGTAATAGATGTATTACCAATGATTAAAATGAAAGTTGATAAATATTCTTGTATATCAGCATTTGTATATTATTTAATAGTTCCTTTTATTATTTTTGGAATTAATTGGTTTGGAGATTTATGGTGGTTAAGAGGAGGAGTTGTTGCTATTCTGATGGCAATTCCAGTTATTATTTTAGTTGCTAAAGAAGATAAAAAAAGTCCAATAGCAATGACAATAATGTCTATTGTTCTAGGAAGTATTATTGGAATTGTAGGACATTTCTTAAATCTAATGTAATAATTATGTTTTCTCAAGTATGAGTGAGAAGAAAGTAATAGACTACAAGAGGATGGCAGGGATACCAATAGTTGATCCAACAAAGCATTATTAAGTAAAATTCGTTTTAGTACAGAAGGGGAGTGTGATTCGCTCCTCTTTTTCTATCATTTTTACCCCTAAAAACACATATAATATAACAACAAATTAAAAATGAAGGGATGAATAAATATGAATGGAAAAGGATTAGATTTCAAGCATAAAGAAGTTATAAATATAAAAGACGGAAGAAGATTACGGTTATGTACAAGACGTAACAGCAGACTTAGAAACAGGAGTCATAACCTCTATAATGGTTGCAAGAAAGAGAATAGATATAATAGGTTTGAATTTGAGAGAATTCGTAAGAAAAATAGCTATGTTACAAAAAAGAAGCAAAAAAGGACAGGCTATGTTGTAAGAGAACAATATTGTTATGATGTAGTTTGTAAGGTAGAATTATAGGTTATGAAGAGTATATGAAAATATACTCTTTTAAAATGTAAAAAAATAACAAAATTTGTAAATTGTATTGAAAAAACAGTGAAATATGTGATATAAATAATACTACATAAGACAAAAGGAGGTCATATATATGGATAGAAATATTGATATTATAAGCAGTAGAAGTAATGAAAATAAAGAAGTAACTGAATTTTTAAATGAATTGAAAAATTCTATAAATAATGAAGAAATAAAAAATATAAAAAGCAAAGGCATATTATATAAAAATTTGTGTGATGAAATACTAGAAGAAACAGCTTTAGCACAAAAATATAGAGGAAAGTTAAAAAATATTGTAAATGAATGTATGAAAAACGAATCCTATGAAAGTGATTTTATATACATAAACTATGATAATTCTAAAAATGCTTTTACTATGAATTATTACAATGATGGGAATATAGAAAAAACAGAATTAACTCCGAAAGATATTAAGGATTATAATTATAAAGTTGGTATGACATATGAAATAGGAGAAGATGATACAATGGTAGAAGCGAAATATTTAAAGGATAGCATTAAAATTGATGTGAATTCAGCATTAAATAGTTTAGAACGTGAAAATAGAAATAATCCATAATAGAATGGTGATAATATGAGTGAAATGAATGAATTAGTAAATGTTAATATAAATAAAGTACAAGAATCTGTTGTTATAGTCAATAATGATAAACCTTTATTTAAAAAACAAGATTATCAAACAATAGAAGGAAAGCCGAAATACTTTGAATTAGATGAATACGGAAGAAGCAGTGGTGCAATTGCTATGCTTAGTATAGATACAATACCATTAGTTACAAAGAAAAAGATACATATCCTTTACCAAGTGGTTGGAAAATATACTTTGAGAATAAAAGATTATTTGAAAAATGTCATATAATAGCATATAGTTTATCAGCAAAACTTGCCAAAACAAATAATATTTTTATAGGGACTAGAAACTTAAATAGAAGTAGCATGAAGAAGATTGAAAATGAAATAGGAGAGTATATTAAAGATAATTTAGTAAAAATAATATATAGAGTAACAATAAAATACAAGGGAAAAGACCAAATTCCAATAGGAATTTTAATAGAAGCACAAGCAATAAATGATAAATTCAGTATTTGTAGATTCTGTTATAATGTTCAAGAAGGAGTAAAATTTCAATATAGTGATGGAAAAATTATTAAAGATTCAAGAATTTGGTCAAAAATATTAGAAAAAGGAAGCAAGATTACAAAAGTTGCAAATAAAAAGAAATCTAAAGTAAATGAAAATTACATAATAAATACTAAAACAAAAAAATTTCATTTATTAGATAAAAATTGTAGTAAATTAGATAATGTTTTACTACAAAATATACAAGAAACAACAGCCAAACAAAAAGATTTACTAGATGCAGGATTAAAAAGATGTAAAGAGTGCATGAAGGAATAAAAAATAACATTAACATTATGATGTAATTTATAAAGTAGAAGTATAGGTTTAAAGAGAGCATATGAAAGTATGCTTTTTTTAAATAAAAAAACAAGAACAAAATTTCGCAAAAAGTATTGAGAAAAGTAAAGATATATGATATAAATAGTAGAAAAGTAGTGAAATTTAAATAAAATTCAGTTGTTCGGAAATTCCGAACAGTTGAAGAATAGGAGTATATATGGAAAATAGTATAGTTAATAAAACAGAAAAAAACTTTGAAGATATTAAACATATTGACGAAAATGGAGTGGAATTTTGGTATGCAAGAGAACTAATGGAAATGCTAGAATATAGTAAGTGGGGAAATTTTAGAAATGTAATAAACAAGGCTAAAGAAACGTGTAAAGGTAGCGGTATTACAGAGAAAGAACACTTTGCCGACGTCGGGAGGGTGTTAAAAGTTGGTAATAATGCTGAAATGGAAATAGATGATATGAAGCTAACAAGATATGCATGTTACTTAATAGCTCAAAATGGAGATAGTAGAAAGAAGCAGGTAGCTTTAGCACAAACATATTTTGCAGTTCAAACAAGAAAGCAAGAAATAACAAGAAAAGAGTATGAGCAATTAAGCGAAGATGAAAAAAGATTATATACAAGACAAAATGTTAAAGATAAAAATAAATATTTATTTGATACAGCAAAACTTGTAGGTGTTAAAAATTATGGTAAATTTAATAACTATGGATATAGAGGATTGTATAATGGAGAAACTGCTAAAGATATAGCAAATAGAAAAGGTATATCAGAAAAAGAAGATATATTAGACTATATGAGTAGTACAGAACTTGCAGCAAACTTATTTAGAATAACACAAACAGACGAGGTATTAAAAAATAAAAATATCAACAATGAAGATGATGCTTGTATAACACATCATAAAGTAGGACAAGCAGTTAGACAGACTATAAAAAGAATAGGTGGTACTATGCCAGAAGATTTACCAACACCAAGAAAAAGTGCAAAACAAATAGAAAAAGAAAAAAGTAAAGGATTAAATTTTAAAGATAGGAAAAAATTGAAGTAAAATTAGGTGAGGGTATATATGATAAAAAATATAATATTTGATTTATCAGAAGTAATAATATCTGGATATCATGGAGTAGAGTATATGATAGAACAAAACACCAATATAAAATCAGAAGAATTTTTGGTAAAAAAAAGAGAAGTAGAAGATATATTTTTAGAAACCATGAGAGGAAAACGTACAGAAGATGAATATATAGAAGCATTATTAAAAGATACAAATTGGAATATCAATAAAGATATAATAAAACAATTAATTAGAAAAAATTTAGATATAAAAGTAAAAGGAACAATAGAACTTATAAATAAACTTAAAAATAAGTATAATTTAATATTATTATCAGACCATGTAAAAGAATGGGTAGAATACATATTAAGTACTAATAAAGATTTAGAGGTATTCAAACATAAACATTTTTCATATCAATATGGGCTGTTAAAAGATGATAAGGAAACCTTTAAATATATTTTAGAAAAAGAAAAAATATTAGCATCAGAAACAGTATTTATAGATGATCATAAGAGTAATATTGAAATGGCAAATAAAGAAGGAATTCAAGGAATAGTATTCGAAAATGCAAAACAATTAGAAAGACAGCTGAAAGAAATGAATATAATATTGTAAGGGCATATCGCATGTGCCTTTAAAAATACACACATTTTTAGTCCCACAAACACATATAATATAACAACAAATTAAAATGAAGGGATGAATATATATGAATGGAAAAGGACTAGACTTTAAGCACAAAGAAGTCATAAATATAAAGGATGGAAGAAGATTACGGTTATGTACAAGACGTAACAGCAGACTTAGAGAGTGGGGTAATAACCTCTATAATTGTTCCAGGGAATACTAATAAAATAAACATATTTTTAAACAATAATGAAATAGTAATCCCATGGAAGCAAATACGATGCATAGGAGAAGACATAATCTTAGTTGAACTTGAATCATAATAAAAGTTGAATAATAACTAGCAAAATTGCACCAGGAACACCTAATATACTTACAAAAAGAATAGTAATAAAATTCAAACCAATGTGAAAGCCAAAATAACTACCAATGAAATTTATAATTAAAAGTATAACAGTACCAATCAATGAATTAGCCAAAAGTTTTAACATAAACTTTAATGGTACTATAAAAATTCTGCATAATATAAACAAAATACATAATCCTGTTAAAAAACCAAGAATTGTATAAATATCCAAGCTAATCACCTCATGATAATAGATATGTTATAGCTTGGCTATTTAGAACATAAAAGTTAAAAAAATAATCGCCATTTGGCGTTGTTAGACTACAATTGAAATCAAACAACGTACACTAGTACGCCTTATTGATTTCAATTTTGTCTGCCTAGCCAAATAACAATTCTTTTTTCAACTAGATCTATTTATGATAAATAATACGATTAACCTACCTGATAATCCTCAAAAGATTTTAATTCAATCTGTTGAGTTCTATCGATTACAATACCACGAGACTTAGCATTTTTCATTAAATAATCCAACTTAGATTTAGTCGCTTTTATATGATAAGAATAATAATCAATCATTTCTCCTTCAGCATACTCATAATTATTAGTAGCGCTCAACAACTCAGACTGAGTCTTAAAAATAGAATTTATTAATTCCAAATTACTATTAATATTTTGAGCATTAGTATCATTTTTCTTTTTAATATATTTTGTATAAGGCATATGTAACCTCCTAAAAATTCAAAATTTATACAAATAGTATTTTATGCAAAAACATGTAAAATATTCATAAAAAATATTTATGTTTTCCCAAATTATCGTAAAAACAATTGAAAATCATACATAACTAGTATATAATATTATAAATAAATATAGTCGTAAAAAGGGGAATATTATATATGGAAGAAAAAATAAAAGTACTAATAAGTGAAGAAGAAATTCAAAAAAGACTGTACGAATTAGCTGGGCAACTTGATAAAGAATATGAAGGAAAAGAAGTAACAGTGGTATGTGTAATGAGGGGAGGAGTATTTTTTGCAGTAGACTTAACCCTAAAAATGAAAACAAAATTAAAATATGAATTCTTAACAATTGCAAGTTATGAGGGTACAGAAAGTACAGGAGAAATAAAATTAATAGAAGATTTAAGAGAACCAATAGAAGGTAAGCATGTTTTAATATTAGAAGACATAGTAGACTCTGGAAGAAGTATGACATTTCTATTAAACTACCTAAAAAGCAAAAATCCAGCAAGTTTAAAAGTTTGCACATTAGCAGATAAAGCAAGTAGACGTGAATTTGAAGTTCCACTTGACCATGTTGGATTTATAGTACCAGACAAGTTTATAATCGGATATGGATTTGATATTGATAATAGGTATAGAAACCTTCCATACATAGGATACATAGAAACATAGAATAGGAAAAATTAAACTGTAGGGGCACCGTTTGAGGGAATATCCATGATAAATTTGGCAAAGCGTGAAAAATTTGCATAGCAAATTTTACTCGTTTTACAAATTTAACTGGGCTCGAAGAGAGCAACGACACCACTGTGCCCTTATATTTTTATAAAAGAGGTGCCAAAAATGTTTAACATAGAACAAGAACTAAAAAAACTACCTGCCAAACCAGGAGTATATATAATGCATGACAAAGAAGATAACATTATATATGTTGGAAAAGCCATATCATTAAAAAATAGAGTTAGGCAATACTTTAGAAAAAACAATAAAACTGCAAGAATAGAAAAAATGGTCTCATTAGTAGACCATTTTGAGTATATTGTAGTGGAGAATGAAGCAGAAGCTCTAATACTAGAATGTAATTTAATAAAAAAGAATAGACCCAAATTCAATGTACTTTTAAAAGATGACAAAACATATCCATATATAAAAATAGATATAAAATCAGAATATCCAAATGTATTTATCACTAGAAAAATAGTAAATGACGGTTCGAAATACTTTGGACCATATGCAAATGCACGGTAGTGCAAAAGAAATGGTAAACTTCATAAGAGAAAAATTTAAAATCAGGCAATGCAAAAATTTCAAATCAAATAAAAGAGTATGCCTAAACTATCATATTGGAAGATGTTTAGGTCCATGTGTAAATAAAGTTTCAAGAGAAGAATATATGGAACAAATACATCAAATAGAAATGTTATTAGATGGAAAAATCGACAAAGTAGTAAATAAACTAAAAGAAGAAATGAATAATGCTGCAATATCTCAGAATTATGAATTAGCAGCAGAATTAAGAGATAGAATACAAGCAATAGAAAATATATCACAAAGGCAAAAAGTATCAAACACAAACATAAATGATATAGATGTAATAGGATTTGCCAAAAATGAGTTAATAGTATGTATAGAAATATTCTTTGTACGTGGAAGTAAAATGATAGGAAGAGAACACTATTTCTTTGATAACTTAAAAGACATGGAAGACAAAGAAATACTATCAGGATTTATAAAACAATATTATATGAATAATCTAAACATTCCATCAAAAATAATGTTAAGAGAAGAAATTGAAGACAAAGAAAGTATAGAAGAATGGTTAACTAAAATAGCAGAACATAAAGTAGAACTAAAATCTCCACAAAAAGGAGAAAAACTAAGATTTATAGAAATGGCGGAACAAAATGCACTCATAACCTTAAACAATAAAGAACAAGACAAATATGATATATTAAATGAACTAAAAGAAAAACTAAATCTAGAAAAACTACCAAGGAAAATAGAAAGTTTTGATATATCGCATATATCAGGAACATTTATGGTAGCAGGAATGTGTGTAATGAAAGACGGAAAAATAAATAAAAATCTATCAAGAAGATTTAGAATAAAAACAGTATTTTCTCAAGATGACCCAAGATGTACAGAAGAAGTAGTAACAAGGAGACTGAAACACTCAATAGAAAATCCAAAAGGAGGTTTTGGGGAATTACCAGACTTAATCTTAGCAGATGGTGGAATAACGCAAATAAGAGCAATAAAAACAGCAATCAAGAAATACAATTTAGAAATTCCAGTATATGGAATGGTAAAAAACGATAAACATCAAACAAGGGCACTAATAGGAGAAGACAGAAAAGAAATAGAAATATCAGAAAGATTATTCAACACAATAACAACATTTCAAGACACAGTACATGAGACAGCAATAGAATATCATAGAAAATTAAGAGAAAAAGCAGTAACAAAATCAGTATTAGATGAAATAGAAGGAGTAGGAGAAAAAAAGAAACAAGCATTACTCCAAGAATTTGGAACAATAGAAAAAATAAAAAACTCAACAATAGAAGAATTAACCAAGGTAAAAGGAATAAATGAAAAATTAGCAAAAACGATTTTAAAAAAATTAATGTAGGGGTGGAAATAGGGACGGTTCTCTTTTCCATTTTTTTGGAAAAAGGGACAGACCTCTTTGGATTCAATTATGGAAAAATTATGAAAAAGGTCATAATTTGTTGATTTTAGAATTAATTAATGGTAACATATATATGGGGGAATAAACCAATGAAATTACAACATTTAATATTAGTATTTTTAATAATAATGTTACCAATGGCACTAATAATGTCACAATATACAGGATTACAAATAGACACATTGGCAACTAAAACAAAATATGATACAGCATTATTAGGCTCAACCTTTGATACTATGTCAGCATTTGAATTAAACACAAGAAACAATAGTAAATCCTCAGTAATTGGTGAAGAGATAAGAGACTTAGAAGCTGTAATTTCAACTTTTTCAACAAGTTTATCATCAAGTATAGGATTATCAGGCACATCAAATGATTATGTATTAGGTTATGTACCAGCAATGGTATTTGGATTATATGATGGATATTATATATATTCACAAAATGACACAGGAACAGGAAGAGAATTAAAACCATATGTATACTATACAAAAACATATGAAAATGGTATTGGTACAAATATTACAATAGCATATTCGTTAGATAATTATGTATCAATTTATGGAAAATATCATGGAGAATCTATATCAGCTGCAGGTTATTTAGTAGTACCAGAACATGTTAATATATCACCTGACTTTGCCTATACAAAAACTATAGATGAAAAAGGAAATCAAATATCAAAAGTAATTGATGCAGGAACAGAATCAGGAGGACAAAAATCTTGGATAAAATACAAAAATTATGATATAAATCCAGAAACAATTTACGAAAATAAAACCGTTTCAAATAAAGATGAAATACTAATTAATCAACCAGAAAAAACAACAGACGCAATGATGTATTATTATGAAGCATTACAATTCACGAATTTATATAATAAAATTATAAAAACATTAAATATATCAGATCAGGCAACTTTATTTATAAATGAAAATAATAACCCTGAAGATGAAACATCTTTATTTATGAATGAAAAAATTAATGTAATGAAAGATTCTATAATTACAAATCTAAATAAAGCAATTTATAACTATGAAGGTGGAGTTTCAGAAACTTATGAAATGCCACAATTAACAGGAGAAGATTGGGAAAAAATATTAAATAATGTATCATTAACAGTATTTTTAAAAGATATACCAATAGGAGCTACAAGTTATAATAATTATGTAGTAGTAAATAGTACAACAAACCAAAAATATAATAGTGCAAAATCAATAGATTTCATACAATATAAAGAAAATGGTGGAGCAATACAATCAAAGGGATATTACCATAAAATAACATGTGAAGAATTTATAAAAAATATAGAAAATGATGACCAAATCGTAGGATATGGCTCAGTAGACTTTGAAAGATATAGATATTCACTAGAAAATTCAAATGATTATTATTACTATTACAAACATAATGAATATGCAGACTATGAATGTGAAGTAGAAACAATAGAAAATAGAAATGTAGCAACAATAGAAGAATATATAAAAAGTAAAACAACAGACACTAATATTCAAAAAAAGATATTAAAATCATATTATACTGCAGTAGGAAGAATTAGGTATAGACTGGTAAAAGCATCTTCATATATAAACTTAGACACAGAAAAGAATTTCAAAGTTCAATATGATCCAAATGGTGGAAGATGGACTGATGGAACCCAAAATATCAGAACTGTAGAAACAAGTATAGGAAGATTACAAGCGATATCAGAAAACCCAACAATATCAGGAAAAAAATTCGTAGGCTGGAAAAGAGAAGGAAGCAACATAACACAACCAGAAATAAAAACAGGAGATACAATATACTTAGAAGAAAGAAAAACAATGAGATTAGTGGCAGTATATGCCAATGAATAGAAAATATTATAATTAATTAAAAAATATGAATAAAATCAAATAACTCATCATATATATTATAAAAGAGGTGTTATATATATGAAAAGGTTATTTGATTTTAATTTAAGAATATGGAAAAAAATTAAGGAAAACAAACTATTATCAATGGCATTAGGAGTTTTTGTAACATTTTCAGTAATTAATAGTTTATTGATTTATAATTTTGTACAAGTTTTAAAATTAGTATAAAATAAATGACTATATTAATATAATTATCTCATTGATTTTATCTCTAATATATTGTAAAATATAGACATAAAATTTAAGGAGATAAAATATGTCAGAATTTGTGCATTTACATATACACAGCGAATTTAGCTTACTAGATGGAGCAAATAGAATAAAAGATTTACCAGTAAGAGCCAAAGAACTAGGAATGAAGGCAATAGCCATAACAGACCATGGCGTCATGTATGGAGTAATTGACTTTTATAAGGCATGCAAAAAAGAAGGAATAAAACCAATTATAGGCTGTGAATGTTATGTCGCAAAAAGAAGTAGATTTAATAAAGAACCAGGAATAGACAACACATATAATCATTTAATATTACTTGCAAAAAGCAATGAAGGATATAAAAACTTAAGTAAAATGGTATCACTTAGCTTTATTGAAGGATATTATTATAAACCAAGAATAGACAAAGAACTACTAGAAAAATATCATGAAGGAGTTATTGCACTAAGTGCATGTTTAGCAGGAGAGGTAAATCAATATATATTAGAAAACAACATAGAAAAAGCAGAAGAAACAGCACTATGGTTCAAAAAGATATTTGGAAAAGATTATTATCTAGAAATACAAAACAATGGTATAAAAGAACAAGTATTAGTAAATCAGAAATTAATAGAAATGTCTAAAAAATTAGATATTCCACTTGTAGCAACAAATGATGCACACTATTTAAAAAAAGAAAATGCCTATAACCATGAAGTATTATTATGTATTCAAACAGGAAAAAGAATGATAGATGAAGACAGAATGAGATTTGACACAGACGAATTATATGTAAAAAGCCCAGAAGAAATGAGTGAATACTTTAAAAATATACCAGAAGCAATAGAAAACACAGTAAAAATTGCAAATGAATGTAATGTAGAATTTGAATTTGGAAATACAAAACTCCCAAATTATGATGTACCAGAAGAATTTGCAACACACTATGATTTCTTTAAAAAATTATGTGATGATGGTATAAAGAATAGATATGGAGAAAATCCATCAAAAGAAATATTAGAAAGAGAAGAATACGAGCTTTCAGTAATCTCTAAAATGGGATATGTAGACTATTACCTTATAGTATGGGACTTTATAGATTATGCAAAAAGAAATGGAATACCAGTAGGACCAGGACGTGGTTCAGGAGCAGGTTCAATTTTAGCATATGCAATAGGAATAACAGACATAGACCCAATAAAATATAATTTACTATTCGAAAGATTTTTAAATCCAGAAAGAATAAGTATGCCTGACTTTGATGTAGACTTTTCAGATGAAAAAAGACAACAAGTCATAGATTATGTTTCAAGAAAATATGGAGCAGATCATGTATCTCAAATTATAACATTTGGAACAATGTCTGCAAGAATGGTCATAAGAGATGTTGGAAGGGCTCTAGACTTTCCATATGCTGATACAGATAAACTAGCCAAAATGGTACCAAACGAATTACATATAACAATACAAAAAGCAATGGAAGAAAACAGAGAGCTAAAAGAACTATATGATAATGATGAAAGAATAAAAAAATTACTAGATATAGCTATGGCATTAGAAGGAATGCCAAGACAGGCATCAACACATGCTTGTGGAGTTGTTATAACAAAAGACCCAGTAGACACATATGTACCATTACATGTAAAAGATGAAACTGTTGCAACGCAATATATAATGACAACATTAGAAGAACTAGGACTATTAAAAATGGACTTTCTAGGCTTAAGAACATTAACAGTTATAGATGATGCAACGAGAATGATAAAAGAAAATAAAGGAATAGATGTACAATATGATGAAGAAATGAAAGATCCAAATGTATATAAATTATGGTGTGAAGGAAAGACAATAGGAATATTCCAATTTGAAAGTGCAGGAATGACTAGATTCATGAAAGAACTAAAACCAGACAGTTTAGAAGACATCATAGCTGGAGTTTCATTATACAGACCAGGACCAATGGATCAAATTTCAAGATATATTCAAAATAAACTAGATTCAGAACACGCAGTATATACACATCCAGCATTAATACCAATATTAAATGTAACATATGGCTGTATGGTATATCAAGAACAGGTTATGCAAATTGTGCGTGATTTAGCAGGATATTCACTTGGTAGAGCAGACTTAGTTAGACGTGCAATGGGAAAGAAAAAACTAGATGTAATGGCAAAAGAAAGAGAAATATTTATAAATGGTGAAACAGATGAAAACGGAAATGTAATAGTTCCAGGATGTGTCAGAAATGGAATAACAGCAGAAGACGCAAATAAAATATTCGATGAAATGGCAGAATTTGCGAAATATGCTTTTAATAAATCACATGCAGCAGCATATGCAGTAGTAGCATATAGAACAGCATATTTAAAAGCATAC
>CAPZDM010000020.1 GCA_948745425.1 uncultured Clostridia bacterium | reverse complement strand
GAATATAAAAAAGTGTCCTTATAAAAATTGTCCAAAAAAGTATTGACAATCCAAATATTCCTTTGTTCCTATATAAACTATATCGTCTTTGTCATATTCATAATATGGTAGTCTTTCTTCTAATTTTTCAAGTAATTCTCTAACTTCTTTTGCTTGTTCTTCGTCATCTTCTATATCTTCTAATGTAGATTTTAAAAAGTCTATATAGTCCTTAATGTTTAGTTCATCGTCTATATCTGCTCTTATTAGTTCAATATTTTCCTCGTCTGTATTTTCTATTGGAACATTATCCATATAACTATAAAAATCATAGTCTTTTATAAAGTTATACAGTCTTTCTGCAAGTTTATAGTCCTCATCTTTTATTTGATTTTGAATATCTGTATCTATCTTTGGTATGTCATTTGCATCTAACCAGTCAAAATATTCATCTTTTTCTTGATTATTCAAATATCTGTCATAGCTGATTAACTCTCTTATTCTTTTTTCTACTTGTATCCAACTAAGTTTTAGTTTTTGTGAATTTTCTCTATTTTCTAATGTTATTCCTTTTGGATCGTGCCACTCTGATATTTCATTATTTGGACTACTGCCACCACCAGTCCCATATTCATTTTTTAGAAATTTTATATTTTCTTCACTTGATAGACTTTTGCTAAACTGTTCATATATTCTAAACTTTCCATCTACAAGTCCACTACCATTTTGCAGGGTATTATCTATCATTTCTTGCGTAAAAGAAAAAACAGAAGCACTTTCTGCCTCTGCTATATTTCGTTTTTGTTCTTCTTCAGTTAGTAATTCTATGCGTAAATTAGTTCTCTCATTACTTGTTCCTCTGCTATCAACTTGTAATTGTTCATTAGTCCTGTCCATTTCATTTGGTCTTGTGCTTTTAGTTCCTCTGTTGTTCCCTCTTGTTTCGCCATTTTCTCTACTATTTGATTTATCATTGTTGTTGCTTGTTCCTGTATCTCTGTTAGGTGTTTCGCTAATCCCTTGTTCATTAGTAGTATCGTGTATTCTCCCTTGCTGTTCTCTTTCAAGTGTCTTAATCTCATTCGTGCGTATTTCCCTGTTGGTATTTTCTCCTGTTCCATTGTTATATTTGGCATATTGTAGTCCCCTACTTTTGTGTATTCTATTTTCATCATTTTCAATTCCTCCTTTGATTTGTTCTTCATTATTAGAATACTCCTTTTTTTGTTTTTTAACAAATGTGTAATTTTTATTTTTTTCTTCTTTTTGTAGATTTATTATTGTTTTTGCAATTTCTCTTAGTCCTATCTCTGCTATATCGCTTATTGCATTACCAAGTAACATTGTTAAATTACTATTATCAAATTTATTTATATATGAAAATTCATTTTTTGAAAAATGTTCCTCTGGATTTATCCCACATCTGTTAAGCATCATATATGCAACACTACTAAAAACAGTTTGATATA
This sequence comes from uncultured Clostridia bacterium, assembly GCA_948745425.1. GTDB lineage: Bacteria > Bacillota > Clostridia > TANB77 > CAG-508 > CAKPSH01. The sequence continues at coordinate 23,712 of CAPZDM010000020.1, read as the reverse complement.
CTTCTGATTCTATTTCACTATCTGATAAATTTTCTAGCAAAGTTCCTTGTTTATATTTGATAATAGATGCTGTATAATCCTGTATACTATCCATTACCATATTATTTGCTGTTACTATTATTGCTTGTGCAAAATCACTATTTTGTCCTACATCTCCAAATTTTACTTCTAATGACTCTATGATTTTATTCTCATATTCTGGTGTAACTTCCCATAGCTTATATGGTGTATTTTTATAGTTATGAGTATCTGCAACATCAAAAACAAAACTAAAAGGATATTTACTATTTTCATCTTTTGAAAATACAAATATATAATCTGCTCCTTTATTAACCCACCTATGAACTTTCTCATTCCAAGTTGCCATATCTGCACACGCAGTTGCCTCTGGTCTTTGTGCATAAATTAAAATTTGGTCATTAAAATTATACTTAAAATTCCAAGCTGCAGTTTTCAAAAATGATAACCATTTATCCTCACTCTTTGTTATATCGTTTATTGTATCATTATATAATTCTCTAACTTCTACAATTTTTCCCATTTCGCACCTCCTATCTATTTGATATTAAACACTACTTCAAACCAACTTTTATCTTGTATCATCTCTTGTATTTTCCATATTATCTCAATATCTTTCATACTTACTGTGCCTTGCTCTTTCAGTTTGTAAAGGTCTGATAGTTTTAAATTTAAAATTGCCCTTTCTCCTAAAATTCCAATTTTGCTTAATTTTTTCATTTCATTTTTCATTTGAACTATACTGTAAGTTGCCATTTTACCACCTGCCTTTAAAACAATTTTAGGTAGCTAAAAAAGCTACCTAAAATTTGCTATTCTTCTATATATTTTTTCTTTTCTTAATTATAAAATATATTCCCAATGAACTTAGCATTGTAATTGATATTACAGCTAATATAACCCATAATGTTGTATTTCTAAAATCTCCGTGTCTTTGGTGTTTCTATCTTCTCGTTTTCAAATTCAAATGAATATACTTCATCTTGTTCTGCAAGTTCTATATTGTCTGCAAATACTCCTTTATCATTTATCTCTACTTTTGTTATCTTATCTGATAGCTTATATCCTTTTGGTGCATTTATTTCTTTTATATGGTAAGTTCCATATCTTAAATCTTCAAATGTTGCTGTTCCGTTCTCTTTGTTACTTTCAACTTCTTTGATTAGTTTTGTGCATTCACTATCCTCATAAATTCCAAAAGTGAATTTATCTTTGATTACTTCTTTTGTCTTGCTATCTACTTTTATAACTTGTAAATTCTTTAATATAGGCATATCTTTCATTTCTATTTTTTGATTTTCTTTTTCCTCTGTTACTGTAAATGTTATGCTTTCTGCTTGTTCGTATCCATAAGGGCAAGTAACCTCTGTCAAAGTATAGGTTTTACCCTCCTCTAAGCCTTTAACTACATGTGGCTCTTTTGTAGAAATCCAAGTGTCTATTATATTTCCATCTTCGTCTGTAACAGTTAGCTCTGCTCCCTCAAGTTCTTCGTTTGTTGTAAGGTCTGTTTTTACTATTTCAACGATTTTATCAATCATTGTTATTTCTTGTGTTTCCTTTTCCTCTGTAACTGTAAATTCAATATCTTTTGCTTTTACATATCCATCTACGACTATTTCTTCTCTTAAAATATAGCTTTCTCCCTCTATTAGTCCACTAACTTTATGTGCCTCATTAGTTGTTACCCACTTATCTACAATATTTTTTGTTTTGTTACTTATAATACTTAATGTAATTCCCTCTATTGTATTTCCTGCAACATCAGTCTTTCGCACTTCGACAATTTTATCTATCATTTCTATTTTTTGTGTTTCTTTGTCTGTTGTTACTGTAAACTCAATTTTGTTTGATATTACATATCCGTCTGGAGCATAATCTTCTATTAGTGTGTAAGTTTCTCCCTCTACTAAGCCTTTTATTTTGTGTTCTTCTTTTGTAGATGTCCAACTATCTACTACATTTCCGTCTTTGTCTAATACTTTTAGTTCTGCCCCCTCGACTTCATTTCCTGCAATGTCTGCTTTTGTCATTGTAACGATTTTGTCTATCATTGTTATTTTTTGAATTTCTCCAGTATTTTCAATAATAAATTTAATATCTGTTGCCTTAACAAAATAGTCTGGTGCGATTTCTTCTCTTAATACATAAGTTTTTCCTACTATTAGTCCCTCTATTTTGTGTGTTTCTTTGTTAGATACCCAACTGTCAATAATTTCGCCTTTATCATCTAATATTGTTAGTGTTGCTCCTTCTAGTTCTTTTTCTCCTGTTATATCTTGTTTTGATATTTCTGTTATTGTTGTTTCATTTTCAATATTCAAATTTACTGTATATTCCTTTGTTGTTGTATCTGTTTGTTCAAATATAACATCATATTTTGTTTCGTCTAAAACTGCTCCCTCAATTGTTTGAACTTCTTTTATATAATATTTTCCCATTTTTAAATTATCAATGGTTAGTGTTCCATCTGCATTTAGGTTATATTTTCCAATTTTTGTTCCTGCTTTATAAATTACACTTCCATCTGCAAAGTCGATTATATCCTCACTTGTAATAAGGTCAAATACTATTTGTGTAAAATCAATGTCTTTTATAAATGTTTTGTCTACATCTTCTCTTAAATTAACTACTTTTTTTAGTTCTAGCTTTCCTGTTGGTTGGCTATTCTTTGCAATTACTGTTATCCAAGCATCATAGTCTTGATCGTATTCAAGTGTTTCATTTCTATTATTAACTTCAAATCTTAATTCTGCGTCTAATTCTGTGTATCCTTTTGGCACTTTTATTTCAGCTAGTTTATAACTTCCTGCCTCTAATTTTGTTTCTGTCATAGCTACTCCATCACTATTTGTAGTCCAAGAATCGAAATATTCATTTTTAACTTTGCATTGTACCTTTTCCCATTTATTATTATCTGTATTTAATCTATATAGTTCAAATGTTGCATTGCTATATACAACACTTTTTCCTGTTTCTTTGTCTTTTTTCTCTAGCTTTATATATGCTCTAAATGGCGAATCGTTTTCTACATACTCTTTCACTGGTATTCTGCTGTCTTTATCTATTCTAACGTAAAATTCTTCGACTTTGTTTATTTCTGGGCTTGGTGTATATGTTTCATTGACAGTATATTCTCCATAAGCTAATAATCCAGAAGTTCCGTGTCCATTAGAGCCGTGTTCTAAATATTGAGTATTCATCTTCAGCAAATTCGTCAATGTGCTTTAATGCCTCGTCAAAACTTCCGTAATAATCAACATATCGTGTCAAAATCGCAGTAAATTCTGCATTTTCAACTACTTTTGCTGTATCGTTTGTATCTGTGCTAATTTTTACAACTTCAAATGGTGCTTTTTGAACAATATTTTTTACTGTTCCTGCTACTTCAATTACTGCTGTTGTGCTGTTTTGATATGAAAATGTGTAATTATATACTTCTGTATCTTGTGTGTATCCTGTTGGTACTGTTGTTTCTTTTGTATAGTATTCTCCCATTGGTAGTCCTTTTAATGTGTTTCCTTTTATGCTAATTTCTGCTTTTGTAGATGTATTGGTTATCTTAACACTAGCAACTCCATATCTATTGAACGTAAATGTTGCTATTGGCTCGTCCTTTGAAAAATATTTTAGACTTCTACTTACGTTATAAATATCGTTCTTTGCATACAATGTATAAACTGCTCCCTCTATGCTCGCATCTCCGTGATGTGATGTTCCATCTGCTCTGTTTTGATTTCCTGTTTGTTTATCCGTTTTTTCTAGTGTCAATTCCCCAACAGGCTCATCATTTGGTATTGTTTTGTTTACTGTATCGCTAGGTTTTACTTCTACATTGTAGCTTTTTGTATTTAGCAAATATCCATGTGGTGCTGATACTTCTTTTATTGTATAAATTCCTGCTTTTAAATCTTCAACTACTATTTTTCCATTTGTTACTGTTACTGTATTATCATATCCATCTGCACTTGTTATTCTAAATACTGCTCCGTCTATTAGTGTTCCGTTAGCATCTAACTTTGTTATTTCTAGCTTTCCTTTTGCCTCAACTGCTAATGTCAATTTCATAGCTGTCGGATCATTGTAATTAAGTGAATAAATTTGGTCTTGCACTCCGTCTGCAAATTCAATATAAACTGTTGTATCCTTATTCTCTGTATCTGTCTTTATTAGTCCCCATTGTCTAAACATATCATCTGATATTCTATAATTTTCTATCGTACAATCTTCGCTAACTTGTATTTGCATTGTATTTTCGCCTTTATTATGAATAATTCTTATTCCATTTTCTATTACATCAATGCTATTGTAATCTGCTAATGTTTCATTGCTATCTGTTAGTGTTGTTGTTTCTCCTGTCCTTATTGTTACAGTTGTTCCGTCAAATGATGGTCTTGTTTGCATTTTAGTCATTTTTTTGTTTACTTCATTTCTAAATGCTATATATTCATTTTGAATATTATCGTCTACAAACCTACCACTACTTTGTCCTATGGTTTCCCATATCATTTGTTGAGTAAAAGCATACGTTTTTAGGTCATTATCATATAAAAGTCCATCTGAGCCAGTAACTCCTTTTTCTTGATACCAACCAAAATATGCAACCCTTCCTGCTTGTCTTAATTCTGTTGTGCTAGGTGCATAATATGAGCCTTCATAATTTGTTCCGTGTTTCAAAATGAACTCCGTAATTGAGCACAAAATACTAAAATTCCGTCACCATTACCAAAACTCCAATTTTCATTTCTTCTTATTAATCTTCTTGCAATTATTCCATTTTCTCCATTATTTGCATTGTCTGTTGTTTTTAGTCTTGTTGCATATTGCCTTGCCATAAATCTATCTGTTCCACTACCTGATATTGTTTGGTTAGCTGCAAAAACTGGCTGTATTATACCAAACAATGTTATAAATAAAATTATCATTGCTAAAATTTTATTTGTTTTCTTTTTTATTTTTAACATTAAAAATTCCTCCATTTCCCATAAAAAAAGAACAAGTTTGATACTTGCTCTCTTATTTACTAATATTTATTTTTTTCTGTAATATAAATCTAGTGTCCATTTTTTGCACTTATCACAGTCTTCTTCTTTATGACTGTATGGACAATTCCTATCATATTCGTCATCACTTATTTCAAAATTTGCCCATTTTTCGCCCCATTTCTTTTGTTCAGCATTAACAAATGCTATTGCATCTTCTTTCGTATCAAACCATAGATTTGTATTACCACTAATTTTTGCATGTTCTTCACTTGTGCATTGTTTTGGCTTACTTTCCTGCGTTTGTCTTATCTCTTGCTTTGTTTCCTGCACTTTTGGTTTTGTAACAACTGGTTGTTCTTTCTTTTGTTCTTGTACTACTTTACTTTCCTGTGTTTTTTGTTCTACTTTTTTTGTTTCTTGTTTTACATTTGCTACATTATTTGTTTCTTTTGGTTTTGTTGTATTTTCTTTCTTGGGTATTTCTTTGCTTATAATCACTTTTTCTTGGTATTCTGTTTTGTTTTCCTCTTGTTTACTCTCAGTTGTATTTTCTACTTGTGTTGCATTTGTTTTTTGTTTATTTTCAGTTTTATCTGCTATTTCTATAATGTTTTCTTTCTGTTCACTTTGTTTTGCTACTACACTTATTTCTTGTGCTGTTTCATTTTTCACTATTTCTGGGTTATTTGCATTTTCCTCTCCTCCAGTATTTATTCCTCCAAAAATCCCAAAATTTGATATTAGCAAAATTGCTATAATAATAAATTTTTTCATACTCTATCTCCTCCTCTTTGCCTATATTCTACATGCTTTCGTATTACTTCTCAAATGTGCAACTTGGATTATTTATATATTTTAATTTATTATTATATATACTCTTTCAGCTAGTATATAGCTAGTATTAGGGGGTGGATTGTAAGGAGGGGGAATAAAAAAACGTATATACAATTTATTTTAATTGTAATACGTTATCTTGCATATTCCAGTTTTCTTTGTCTTTGTTTTTCTTCTAGTTCTGATACTCTTTTTACACAATGTATTATATATTTTCTTTTTTCTTCTACTGAGGTTACCTCTTTTGGATAGTATGGCTGTAATTCTTCGTCTGGAACTTTTACTTGTTCTCTTTGATTTGGCTTTTCTTCGTCTAATACTTCATATATTTTATCTTCTGTTAAAGTTCCCTTTTCGCTTTCTTCTCTTAATCTTTTTGCTTGTGGAGTAGATGGAGTAACAAGTGTTTCTTCCATTGCCTCGAACAATATGTCTTGCTCATTTTTGCTTAGATATGATATTTCAACGGCTGGTGCTAATGACATTTGTAACTTATCTTTCAGTTTTAAATATTGATTATCTACAAGTTCCAGTAATTCCTCTGTTAGATAAGTTAATCTTACATATCTTCTTATTTTCTCTCGACTTTCTCCCATTTCGTCAGCAACAACTTCAACTGATAACTTCTGCACAACTTGTGTAGAAGTTAAATCGTTCCTTTCTCCCTGTCTTTTTATAGCATCTAACTTCATTTTATACGCAAAAGCACGTTCACTCGGCAATATCTGTTCCCTTTGTAAGTTCGAGTCTACCATTATTATTGTAGCTTGTTCGTCTGTTAGATTTCTAATTATACACGGCATTGTTTCTTTTTGTGCTAATTCACAGGCTCTTTGTCTTCTATGTCCTGCTACCATTTGATATTTTCCGTCTTTTATTCTTATAATGGCAGGTACTAACACTCCATGTTCTTTTATGCTCTCAACAGTTTCAAACATTTTCTCATCATCTCGCACTTTAAATGGATGTTCTGGAAATGGTGCTATTTCTTTTATTGAAATTTCTTGTACTTTTTCAAGTTTTTCCTCATCTCGCTCCTCTTGTGTAGTAAAGAACTTAGCGACATTCACCTTTGGCAAGTGCATTTCTTCGTCTTTTTCTTTCACTATCTTTTAACACCTCCTCTGCAAAAAATGAATAAGCCTCTGCTACTTTACTTTTCTTGTCGTATGCAAATATGCTTTGACCTTTTGAGGTGGATTCGGCTGTTTTTACTGCAAATGGAATTTGCGTATCGTATATCTTTACAATATCTCCATAACTTTTTTCAATTATGTTCTTTATTGTTGTAGGCAATTTAGTTCTTTTATCTACCATTGTTTGTAATACGCCTCCTACTTGCAAGTCCTTGTTTAGTTTTCTTCTAACTTGTGCAATACTTTCTAATAGATTCCCCATTCCTACTGCTGAGAGATACTGTGATTGAACAGGTATAATAACTTCGTCTGCTACTGTAAGTGCATTAGTTGTTATCATATTTAATGAGGGAGCACAGTCTATAATAATATAATCATATTGTGCCTTTAATTCCTTAAAACACTCTTTCATAGCATCTTCCCTACGCATAGCATTAGATAAATTCTCTGCTGTTACTGCTAAGTTTATATGTGATGGTATTAGAAATAAACCCTCGTCATTTTTTAATACTGCATCTTCTGCTTTTATTTCTTTTCCTGCTATATATCCTTCAATTAAGGTAGACAGAGTAACAGGAATATTATCTTCGTCAAAATACCCCATATACGTTGTAAGATTTGCTTGTGGGTCTGCATCTACTACCAAAACTTTCTTCCCTGCATTTGCTAATGCAACTCCCAGTGAGAAAGTAGTTGTTGTTTTACCAACTCCACCTTTTTGATTAGCTATTGCTATTGTTCTGCATCTCGACATCTTTAGTTCCTCCTTTCCTTTAAATTTAGCTTTTAAACAGTTTTTATTTAAAAGCTATGTAACGTTATCTAAAACGCAAAAAAGCGAATTGACTTCAATTATCAACTCGCTTATATTCTCTTTCTTTTTTCTTAGTTTACAATAATTTATTTTTTGGTATGTGGTGTGTGGAAACAAGTCCTACTCCGACCACCTTGATTTTCACTTTTTTATTTTTTAAAAATTTTAGCCATTTTTTATTAAATTTTATGATTTTTTTACTTTTTCAAAAATCTCTGTATGTATTGATTTTTCTATCGTTTGACGTTTTCTTTCAAACCTAGCACTGATACACACTCAACGTGTTTTGTCCAATTGAACATGTCTACAGGGGTAATGTCTTGTATTTGGTACTTTTCCTCTAGTATTTTTAAGTCACGCATTAATGTTGCTGGATTACAGCTTATATATATTATTTTCTTAGGCTCTACTTTTAATAAATTTTGAATTGTAGTGTTGTCTAATCCTTTTCTTGGTGGATCTACAAATACTACTTCTGGCATAATTTTTCTTTTTTCTATTAATTCTGATAATGCAAATTCTACATCTCCTACCATAAATTCTGCATTTATAATATTATTTATTTTTGCATTTTCTTTTGCATCTTCTATTGCCTGTGGTACAATTTCAATTCCATATACTTGTTTTACATGTTTTGATGCAAATATGCCTATTGTTCCTATTCCACAATATAAATCAAATATAGTCTCTTTTCCTGTTAATTCTGCCTTTTGTATCGCTAAATTATATAATTTTTCCGTTTGTATGGGATTTATTTGGTAAAATGACATCGGTGATATTTTAAATGTAAATCCACCTAGCTTGTCTTCTATATATCCATTTCCATATAATATAATATTCTTATTTCCTAGTATTACGTTTGTATTTTTATTGTTCACATTTTTTACTATTGTCTTTATTTCTGGAAATTTTTCTTTTAAACCTAATATTAGCTCTTTTTCATTTTTGATTTTTTCTTCATTAACTACAAATACACACATTACTTCTTCTGTTGTCATTCCTACTTTTACTATAATATGTCTAAATACTCCCTTACCCATTTTTTCATCATACACATTTATATTATTTTCCTTTATAAATTCTATAATATATTTTGCTATTTCTTCTGAAATTTTTGTCTGTATTTTGCAATCTTTTGTAGGGATTATTTCATGTGTTCTATTTGCAAATACTCCAAATGTCGCATTTCCATCTTTGTCTAAACCAACTGGATATTGTGCCTTGTTTCTATAATTAAATGGCTTTTCCATACCTATTGTATTATTTACTTCTATTTTATTATTTAGAGTTTTATTTACTAGACTTTGAACCATCTTCTTCTTAATATCTAATGTTTTTTCATATTTAATATGTCTTAAATCACAACCTCCACATCTATTATAATAAACACAATCTCCTTTACATCTATATTCTGATGAATTGATTATTTCTAATATTTTTGCAAAAGCATATGAAGAATTGACTTTTAAAATTAATATCTTTACTTTTTCACCTTTGATTGCACCTTTTACAAATATAGTAAAATTATCGATTTTCGCAATTCCCTCTCCTTCAAAACCATTGTCTATTATATCTACTATGTATTCTTCGTTTTTTCTTATTTCCATTTCTTCTCCTTATATATATATTACAACAAGGTTAATATTGATGCAACTAGATTAATTCCTGCATGGCAGAACATACTTGTAGTTATGTTCTCTGTTTCTTTATATATATACGCTAAAAATCCTCCAAGAACACTATATGGTAGTGCTTTGAATATTACATTTATTATAGTTAATTCTGAAGAAATAGTATGTAATAGACCAAAACAAATTGCAGACACTATAATAAATATTGTATCGTTTTTTATTATTTTATGTATTAGTCCTCTAAATATAGTTTCTTCAACTATAGGCGCATATATTATAGCAAGTGGTATTACATACCAACTAGGCAAACTTTCTAAATGTTGTTGATTAGCAGAACCAATATTTTTAGTTATTATTATTGTAAAGATAGTTACTACAAAATAAGCAATATACATTAATCCAAATCTAGGTAAAATAAATTTTATATATGTTCTAAAATTATCTCTAAAAGCTTTTAAATCTCTTTTTATGCTTTTGTTCCAAAATATTATAGATAATACAAGTACACTTAAATAAAATACTATAGTTATTAACCATCTTAAAATAGTAGATTCTATAAGATAATTTCCCCATATAAATTGAGAAAAATATACTAAGACTAGTGCTAATCCTATAAAAACTTCTTTTTTAGTGATACCAATTCTTTCTAACTTAGGTAATTCCTTTTTAACAGGAAAATCTTCTGGGTTCTTTCTTTTTAAACATAATAAAACTATAATATTTACAATAGCTAAAATCTCTACTAATTGACTTCCTCCAAATACTAGACAAATAATACTTCCTGTAATCAATAATCCCTTATTCTTTAAAATATTATTTCTTATAGCCGTAATTATAACTCCTATATTGATTAATATGCATATACAAGAACATAATATTAATGATTTCACACCATTATTTTCAATAGTTTGAAGCATATCTTTTATCATATCAATTGGCATTACCTCATAAATTTCCTTGAAAGCCTCTATCTCATTTTGAACTATTGCATTTGCTGTAATTATAATATAAATTGCAATTATAATTTGTATAATTGATGATACTGTAAAATAAACTCTTTTTTTCATATTATCCCCTTTTCTAAATATATGCAGTTATAGCAATAACTATATATTTTTTTAATATGTTATATATTATCACATATTTTTGTTTTTTTCTATATTTTATACTATTATTGTATAAAATCTCCTAACCTCCTCACATATAAGCTTTTATTCTCAATCTTCCTCTTTATTTTTTTTGTATTTATAACTTTTATCCAAAATTTTCCATTTTTTTATTGACAACTATAATTTTTTATGATATTATCTATATTGTTAAAGGTCAAGGCCTTTAGCTTTACATATAAAAGAATGGTGCATTGTGGTTTCACAGTGTGCCGTTCTTCACTTTTATACATTTTTTCTTTAATGTCTTGAATTATATACCAATTTTGGTATATAATATGTAATTATATAAGAAATTGAAGGGACTGGATTCTATGGAAAAATTAATTATTAAAAATTTATATCGCAATACTGATGAATATATTGAAAAAATTGTTACTATAGAAGGTTGGGTAAGAACTGTAAGAGCTTCTAAAAATTTTGGTTTTATTGAATTAAATGATGGTAGTTTCTTTAAGAATGTACAAATTGTTTTTGAAGAAACTCTACCTAATTTTACTGATATTTGTAAATTAACTATTAGTTCGTCAATCAAAGTTAAAGGAAAACTTGTTAAAACTGAAGGTGCTAAACAAGCATTTGAAATAAAAGCAAATGAAATACAGATTCAAAATTTGTCATCACTTGAATATCCTCTTCAAAAAAAGAAAACAAGTTTCGAGTATTTAAGAACTATCGCACATTTACGTCCTCGTACTAATACCTTTAATGCTGTATTTAGAGTAAGAAGTGTTCTATCTTATGCAATTCATAAATTTTTCCAAGAAAGAGGATTTGTATATGTTCACACTCCTATAATTACATCTAGTGATGCAGAAGGTGCAGGAGAAATGTTCAATGTAAATTCCTTTGACCTTACAAAAGTGCCATTAACAGAACAAGGTAATGTTGATTATTCTAAAGATTTCTTTAGTAAACCTGCTCATCTAACAGTTAGTGGGCAATTAAATGGCGAATCTTTTGCAACTGCATTTAGGAATATATACACTTTTGGTCCTACATTTAGGGCTGAAAATTCAAATACTGTAAAACATGCTGCAGAATTTTGGATGATTGAGCCTGAAATATGTTTTGCTGATTTAAAAGATGATATGGATTTGGCAGAAGATATGATAAAATATATTATTTCTTATGTTTTAGAACAATGCCCTGAAGAAATGGAATTCTTTAATAAATTCATAGATAATACTCTTTTAGATAGATTAAATAATGTCATAAATTCTGATTTTGGAAGAATATCATATACTGATGCAATAAAAGAACTTGAAAAAGTAAATGACCAATTTGAATATAAAGTATCTTGGGGAACAGACTTACAAACTGAGCATGAAAGATATATCTGTGAAAAATTATTTGGAAAGCCTGTATTTGTAACAGATTATCCAGCTGAAATAAAAGCCTTTTATATGAAACAAAATCCTGATGGAAAAACTGTTGCAGCAGCAGACCTTTTAGCTCCAGGAATAGGAGAAATAATTGGTGGAAGTCAAAGAGAAGAAGATTTTGATAAACTTATTTCTAAAATTAAAGAATTAGGTATGGATGAAAATATATATAATTGGTATATGGATCTAAGAAAATATGGTTCTGTAGTTCACTCAGGTTTCGGTTTAGGATTTGAAAGAATGATGATGTATTTAACAGGTATGCAAAATATTCGTGATGTAATTCCATTCCCTAGAACACCTAAAAATTGTGAATTTTAAAAACAAAAATTATTCACTTTTCATTATTCATTATTATCTATTCACCAATAATAAAATGACACAGTAATCTGTGTCATTTTATTATTTAATTTTAATGTGTGTGTGTTGATGATGAATTATTATAGTATGTTTTCATGTACCATGAATATAAATCAAATATTTTATTTGTAGTTGGTTTTCCATATTCAACTCCATGAGTATCTATCGTTATGCTCTCTATTTTTATGTCTGTAGCAGGTCTTGTTGTTTCTGTTTTTGTAACCTCTCCTGTTTCTTCATTTTTATTTTCATCGACTGCTGTTTCAACTTTTGAAATACTATCTACTGTTTCCATACCACTTGTTACTTTTCCAAATGCACAATAAGCTCCATTTAAACTTGCTAAGCTTTGTGTCATAATAAAGAATTGAGAACCTGCTGAATTATAACTTTCTTTTTTTAGGCTAGAAGAATATGAAGTATAATCTCCTCTTGCCATTCCTATAACTCCTCTTTCAAATTTTAAAGTATTATTCTCATATCCATTTTTTTGAAATTCCCCTGGTATTGCATAATAATCATCTGCATCAGAACCTTTTTCTATACTTTTATCTAAATCACTAAGACTTGGACTTCCTGTTCCATCTCCACTAGAATCTCCACCTTGAATTAAAGTATCTTCTACTCTGTGAATTTTTAATCCATTATAAAATCCATTATTAGCAAGCATTATAAAATTTGCAACTGTATTTTCTGCATATTTAGGATATAATTCTACTACAATACTTTCATCATATCCCTCCATTTTTATTGTTGCAATTGGATTATCAATTTTTTGTGTTGCATTTAAAATTATACTTACAAATACACCACCAATTAGAATTGCTACTAAAATTATTACTATAATTAATATTGTTTTTTTCAATTTTATCCTTCCTTTCTTTTGGTATAATCTTTTGCTTTGTGCATACTAGCACTTTTCTTAATTTCCATTAGATTTAACCACATGTATTTTAAAATCTTGTACATTATAACATTAAAAAAATTAATTTACAATATTTTTTATTATATATTGTAATTTTACGGTTACTGGATAATGGTTTTTTAATATAAATTAAGATAATAATTTATCAAAAACAAATTGTTCTTGCATTCTTTGTAATGCTTGTTTTATTGCTCTAGCTCTTATTTCTCCTATTCCATCTACATCATCTAGAGTTGGAATATCTGCAATTAAAATATGTTGAAACGACTTAAAAGATTTTACTAAATTATCAACTATATTAGATGGCATTTTAGGTATTTTATTTAATAATCTATATCCTTTTGTGTATACTCCAACTTCACCAAAGTCATCAAAATTTTGATATCCAAGTATTTTTGCTATAGATATTGAATTTAATAAATTTGATAAATCTAATTCTATAATTTCTTTTAATGCTTTTTCTGGATTTCTCCTCCTTGAGATATAATCTTTAATTATAAGTAATTCTTCTTTTTCTAAGTCTCCAACTAATTCTTCAAGTTGCATTTCTACAAGTCGTCCCTCTTCTCCTAACTCATAAATTTGTCTTTGAACTTCTTCTACCATTTTCATTACCATTTCTGCTTTTTGAATAACAGTTATGACATTTTCAAGGGTGACAATATCATTAAATTCAAATTCATTTAAAGTATTTATTTCTCTATCATATACTTTCTTATATTTTTCAGCAGTTTGTAATGCTTGATTTGCTTTATCTAGCACTCTTGAGGTGTCTTCCATTACATATCTATAATTTCCTTTATAAATAGTAATTACTCCTCTCCTTTGTGAAATACTTATAACTAATTGTTTAGTCTGTTTTGCTGTTCTTTCTGCTGTTCTATGTCTTGTTCCTGTTTCCTTTGTTTCAATCAATGAATTTGGTATAAGTTGAGCATTAGCAAATAATATTTTCCTTAAATCACTACTTATTACAATAGCACCATCCATTTTTGCCAATTCATACAGTCTTGATGGTGTATATTCTTCATTTATGCTAAATCCACCATCAACAATGTCTAAAACTTCTTCAGAGTCCCCAATAACTATTAAACCACCAGTCTTTGCTTTAAGAATATTTTCTAATCCTGCTCTTATTGGTGTACCTGGAGATATTAATTTTAAAACTTCAATTATATCATCATCTTTACTTTCTCTCATTTTAAACCTGCACCTCTCATTGCATCATTAATATTTTTTACAGCTATTATTTCTAAATTAAATTTTTCTTTTAAGTATTTCTTATTACTTTCTGGAATTATGCAAGTCTTAAATCCTAATTTTTCTACTTCCTTCAGTCTTTTTTCTATTAAGTTGACATTTCTTACCTCTCCAGTTAATCCAACTTCACCAATTGCTACAAGTTTATCTGAAATCGGAATGTTTTTATAACTAGATGCTGTTGCAAGTATTATACCTAAATCTGTTGCAGGTTCATTAATTTTAATTCCATTTACAACATTTAAATATACATCCTGATTTCCTAAATTTAACCCTGCTCTTTTTTCTAGTACTGCAACTAGAAGAGTTAATCTATTATAATCAATTCCATTTGCTGTTCGTCTTGGAAAACCAAAAATTGTTTGTGAAGTTAAAGCTTGTAATTCTACCAATAATGGTCTTGTTCCTTCTACACTTGCAATTACAATAGAACCTGGTGGATTATTATCTCTTTCTGAAATCATTACAGAAGATGGGTTTTCTATCTCTCTAAGACCTAGTCCTTCCATCTCAAACATTCCAATTTCATTAGTAGAACCAAATCTATTTTTTACTCCTCTCAATACCCTATAAGAAAAATATCTTTCACCTTCTAGGTATAAAACAACATCTACCATATGTTCTAACACTCTTGGACCTGCGATATTGCCATCTTTTGTAACATGACCAATTATTATAGTTGTAATAGCTTGGGATTTACATATTTTCATAATTCTAGCTGTAATTTCTCTTACTTGACTTACACTTCCTGGTGCAGAACTTATCTCATCTGAATAAATGGTCTGTACTGAATCTAAGATAACAAGTTTGGGATTTGTTGTATTTATAGCTTCTTCTATTATATCAATATCTGTTTCTCCCAAAAATAAGAGACTATCTCTATTAACCTTTAATCTATCTGCTCTTAGTTTTATTTGTTCTGCTGATTCTTCTCCTGATATGTAAAGAATTGTTCCTTCAGTTTTTAATTTTTCGCAAATCTGTAATATTAGAGTTGATTTTCCTATACCTGGTTCTCCTCCTAATAATACTAATGAACCAATAACAATTCCTCCACCTAATACCATATCTAGCTCTTTAAAACCTGTGGACATTCTGGCAGTTTCACTTCCAACTACTTTATTTAATGGTGTTGGAGTAGCATTTTTCTTTTTTTCTATTCCATTTGAAGATTTTGAATCTTTAGATACCTTTTCTTCAAAAAAGCTATTCCAGGCACTACAAGAAGGGCATTTTCCAAGCCATTTTGATGATTCATATCCACATTCATTACAAACAAAAACAGATTTTATCTTTGCCATTTACAAATTCCTTTCTTTGTAAAATTCCTATATTTTCCATTTGATATTATATCATTCACATCTTTGTTTGGCAATTGTTTTTTCTATTTTTAGCAACTTTTGAATTTCTGCTTAATACATAAACAATGTTTATAGCTGAAATCCAATTTTATGTAAATTGTTGATTTTTCGGCATATTCGTAGTATAATAGTATTAATTTAAATAGATAAATCTATGAGCAGGAGGAAAAATGCATGAAAGAAGAAAAATCGATAGAACTACGGTATGATTTCTACAGTGACTCTAATTTAACTGTAGAAATGTGTCAGAAAGGCGATACCGACATTGCAGTTATTATAGGAAATCTTGGACAGGATTTTTCTATACGCTACTGCGCTGGTTGTACTGTCTTTAAAATTTCTTCTAGAAAAAAAGATTGTACGACTTTGGAAACTGATGGCAAAAAACTTGCAGAGTTTATCAATGAACATCTGGACTTTTACAGAAAGATAATTTTGCATGGCAATTCTTGGTATGCACTTTGCTTTCTAAATCTTACGCAATGGTTAGATGCTAGAGCTAAATTCAGAACTTCAATTGTTTCAGTATCTGCACCACTTAAAGGAACTGATATGCTTTATCGCTTGTATCATGGTGTTGCTAATGATATATCTGCTGATTCTGAGTTTATCAAAAATCTAAATGTTAAACAAATATGTAAAGAAGTCCATTGTGTTTTTGTTGTTTCAAAGTTTGGTCTATCATTAAATCCATATGACTTAATACTTTGGATAGTAGATTGCTTATTCAAAGTTAATGGAGATGGAATTGTTTCACTTGATAGCCAGATGCCAGATGGAATATATGACACTGTCTTTGCTTCTCATTTTACAGCTATGCGTAGAAGCTGTGGATTTGTTGAAGCCATTATTGATGGTAATCTTTAAATTTTTCTTAAAGCCCACAATGTATTGTGGGCTCATTTCTATTATTTCTTTGAAAATTCATAGGCTTGTTTTTTTCCTATACTCAATGTTCCTGCTAAAATTTCTTCTGCTATTTTATCTTCTACTAAAGTTTGTATACTTCTTCTTAATGGTCTTGCACCGTAATTTTTATCATATCCTTGTTTTTTTATTTCTTCGACTACATTTCTATCTATATTAATATTATATCCATTATCACTTAATCTTTTTTCTACTTGTACTAATAGTAATTCTATTATTTTTTCTATTTCTGTATCATTTAATTTATGGAACACTATTATTTCATCTATACGGTTAATAAATTCTGGCTTCAAATTTCTTTTTACTTCTGCCATAACTTCCTTTTTAATGTCTTCATATTCTCTTTGTTGTTCTTCCTTTACTTTTTCTGTAAATCCTAGTGTCTTTTTCTTATTTATTAAAGATGCACCAATATTAGAAGTTAATATTATCACTGTATTTTTAAAATCTACTGTTCTTCCTGTTGAATCAGTTAATCTACCATCTTCTAATACTTGAAGTAAAATGTTCATAACATCAGGATGAGCCTTTTCTATTTCATCGAATAAAATTACTGAATAAGGCTTTCTTCTTACTTTTTCAGTTAATTGTCCACCTTCATCAAATCCAACATATCCTGGAGGTGCTCCTATAAGTTTTGCTACTGAATGTCCTTCCATGAATTCTGACATATCTAATCTTATCATAGAGTTTTCATTTCCAAATAGCTCAGTCGCAAGAGCTTTAGCAGTTTCTGTTTTTCCTACTCCTGTTGGTCCTAAAAATAGAAATGAACCTATTGGTCTATTAGGATCTTTTAGCCCTACTCTTCCTCTTCTTATTGCCTTTGCTACTGCTTCTATTGCTTCATTCTGTCCTACTACTCTTTTATGAAGCGATTCTTCTAAATTTCTTAACTTTTCATTCTCATCTTGGGTTATTTTTTGAACTGGAATATTAGTCCAAGTTGATACAATACTTGCAATATCTTCTTTTGTTATATCTGTAACATCTTTTACATTTTTTTCATTCCATTTCTCTTTTTCTTCATCAATTTTAATTCTTTGTTTTTCTTCTTTATCTCTTAACATTGCTGCTTCCTCAAAATTTTGCACATTAATTGCTTCTTCTTTAGCTTTTTTTGTAACTGATATTTCCTCTTCTAAATCCTTTATTCTTTCTGGTAAAGTATATTTCTTCATTCTTGCCATTGAAGCTGCTTCATCAATAATATCAATAGCCTTATCTGGTAAAAATCTATCATTAATATACCTTGATGATAATATAACTGCCTCTTCTAATGCTTCGTCTGTAATTCTTACATTATGATGTAATTCATATTTATCTCTAATTCCTTTTAATATCAATACTGTATCATTATTACTTGGTTCTTCAACCAGAACAGAACTAAATCTTCTCTCTAGTGCAGCATCTTTTTCTATATATTTTCTATATTCATTTATAGTAGTTGCTCCTATTACTTGTATTTCTCCTCTTGATAATAATGGTTTTAAAATATTGGCAGCATCTATTGCCCCTTCTGCTGCTCCTGCTCCTACAATTGTATGAATTTCATCTATAAATAAAATAACATCTTTTGCTTTTCTGACCTCATTTAGAGATTTCTTTATTCTATCTTCAAAATCTCCTCTATATTTTGCACCAGCTACCATACTAGAAATATCTAAAGAAACAATTCTTTTGTTTTTTAACATTTCTGGAACATCTTCTGAAACTATTTTTTCTGCTAACCCCTCTGCTATTGCTGTTTTTCCGACACCTGGCTCACCTATTAGACATGGATTATTTTTAGTTCGTCTAGTTAAAATCTGAATAACTCTTTCTATTTCTCTATTTCTCCCTACAATATTGTCTAGTTTTCCTTTTTTTGCATCTATTGTTAAATCTACACTATATTGATTAAGTACCGAAGTATTTGAATAGCTTCCTTTTCTCTTGTTATCTATATTTTTAGTATTTTTATCATTAGAAAAATCTTGGTCGTCTAATACCTGCATAATTTCATTGTACATAATTTGAATATCAATTCCTAAGTCACTTATAATTCTTGCTGCTATACTGTCAGTTTCTCTAATTATTCCAATTAATATATGCTCTGTTCCTATATAATCTGAATCTATTTTTTTAGATTCCTTAAAAGCGTTTTCAAATACCTTTTTGCTTCTAGGTGTGAAACCTAAGGTTTTATCTACTCCTTCCTCATTTTTTCCTATTAAACTCTCTATATCCTCTAAAATTTTTTCTGGAGTTATATCTTGTTTTTCTAAAACTCTACCTGCTACTCCTGTTTTCTCTTCTGCTAGTCCATATAATAAATGCTCTGTGCCTACATAATTATGCCCTAATTTTATCGCTATTTCACTTGCAAGTTCAAGTGCTTTATTTGCACTTTTTGTAAATTTATAATCCATCATTTGCTATCTCTCCTCTTGTTTTTCTCAAATTATAACACTGTAATAGTACAATTCAATAGCTTCGACAAACCTTCTATATGTTAGACAAAGGTTCTATTATATAACAAAAAAGTGAGGTTTTATCTCACTTTTTTGTTATATCTGACAATTTATCTGCATTCTCTTTTTGTTTCTCCAAAGTTAGCCAAGCAAAATATGAAGGAATAAATTCTCCATATTTTGTAGTATCTTCTTTTCTTTCTTTTTCTTCCATTAATATTCTCCTATAAATATATTTATTATTAATATGTTCATTTTTTTTCGTAATATACAAATATTTTTAATGCATATATTTTATAGAAAAAGTGGCTTAATTGTACTACACTAAAAAGGTGCAAACGCACCTTTCTAATTTTTGTTAACTAATAGTTTTTAAATATTTCTCAATTAATTCTACATAGATACGATTATAATCTTCTTGACTAAAAAGTTTCTGCTCCAATTCTTCTTGCGTAATTGGTGGAGATACATGATCAACTTCCTCTTTCATGTCATTTGGAACAAAATGCCTTGAATTCCACGCATCCAAAACCTCATCAATCTGCTTATCAGTTAAATTTTGGGTTTTGATTGTTCCATCAAGCATTTTCCTCATATAGGCTATACCAGGTTTTTCTGGTGAAATACCTAAATTCCTAAGTTGCTCTTTTTTCATTCTTGTTCCTCCTTCTACTGTAAAAATCACACAAGGTATACTTCTACCAATGTGAGTAAAAAAGTTTATGGGTATCTATTTATATAGTATTCAACTATATGATATATTTTATTATAGCATAAGTTTATACATCTTGTCAATTTTGTAAGTTGTAAAATTTTGTAAATTAGTCTGCTAAAACTATTTATATAAGGAGATAGGCAAGGAAGTTACAACTTTTCCTTGCCTTTTTTGAATCATATATTCCACTTTTTATGGAATATATGGTTCCCATGCTGAAACGATACTTTTATGTTCGCCCGTGAGTCTGATTGTTCTTGTGATATTGCTTTGGGATTATAGAAGTATAATGCTCCACCTTCATAATAATATGAATCAAGTCCTTTATTAATAGCTTCTATCTTAAGTAATTCCTCAGTATAATCCTTTTTAAAAGCTTTATCCACAGCTTCCCTGATTTCATCAGTAATCATATCTTCTGTTATCAGAATCCACTCGATTGCCCCATCTTCATGTTCAATACGAATATGTGGTACTCCATTATGAATTGATGAATACTGTCCATCTGCTGTAAATACATCAATCAGACTTTCTCCACTTTGAATTGCTCTGTTTATTGCCACATTTGTGACAAGAGTCTGACCAAAGGCATCTTCTAATCCTGCTTCTGCAATTGCCATTAGACATGCCCATAAGTATTCTTCTTCTGTTGGATAATAATACAATTTAACTACTGGGTGTATAATTGAGATATTAGATTGTCTTGCCATCTCTTTTATAAACTCAGAAACGTTAATCTCCTCTGAAAGTTCAATTGCATTTATGTATTCTTCCAATTGCTCTTTTACGAACTCTCTTGTTTCTTCCAACGTGAAGTTTGGTTGTGACTCTCCGTAGATTTCCTCTATTTTAGAAATGTTATAACTTTCTAAAATTAAGCTTATTAGTGCAAAAAATATTGCTATTACGTTCATTTTAAAAAGCAAACCTAACGTAATGTTTAGGACATCTACTGTGGTATCAATTCCTAAATACCGTCTCATAAGTTTCTTCTGTCTCCTTTTCTCTTTTTATTGCTGCAATGGTATTTTAACACTGCCTTTTAATTTTACCATATTTTACAAGTTATTTCAAGTTTATGTCACATATTATTGTTAACTTCGCCTAAATTCTTGGAAAATTTGGCCCTCCTGGAAAATTTGATCCTGGTCTCATTGGTGGTCTTCCATGTCTTCTTCTTAATAATTCTTTAATAATTAAAATTCTTATCAAGTCTCTTAATAAATAATTATTCTGTCTATGTTCTTCTACTTTTCTGACAGTTTGTGAATTATTTCTAACCTCATTAACACCTTTTTTTATTTCTTTCGATTCCCTAGTTTCTCTCGTTTCTTCTGACATTGCATTATATACTTCATCTGTCATACTTACTATAATTTCTTCGTTTATTACTCCTGTTGCTCTCATACATACCTTTTGTACCATTGGTTGTATCATTCTATATATGTCTGGATATAATTCCTCTAAATCCATATTTTCATAAATATTTCCTCTAGGCATTTCATATATACTTTCTGGTAATTGATATGTATTTTGAGTTCTAACATTATAACCCAATACATTTTGCATATATTCTTCATAACTTGAATTATACATATATTCACATCCTCCTTAATTTATTCTCGTATATTGTATTCTTTTTTTATAAAACTGTGCACAAATTGATTTTACTATTATATTATGTTATAATAGTATTAATTAATGCTCAAGGGCAAATTCATGGAGGGTACAATATGACTAAGGAAAATAAAGCTTTAATTAATCAATTTCAGGAAACTCTAATAGTTCCTATGCAAGACATTTTACAAAATCGGCAATATAAGAATTGGAAACAAAGTGAGATTTCTGTAATTTTAGAAGAAATCATTTGCAGTATAGTAATTGAACCAAAAGAAAATGGATTTACATTGGAATATCGTTGCTTTGGCGACAAAATCAGTGCATCTTCAGATGGTTCATTACCTCATATGATTCATTGTCTACATGAATTATTATCTTATTTGAAGTTATACCACTTAAAAGGTGGGTTACTTCCAATAGAGAGTAAACTTGGTCACTTTGAACAGGGAATTAGGGATTTGCTTAAAATGATTAACCCTAATGAGAGAAAAATTTCTAATCTTTCTCGTGCTATTTAGCAAAAAAAATACGGAGCTGGAACAATGTTTCACTCCGTGTTTTTTTATATATTATTTACTAATTCCTTAAATTTTTCCCCACGTTCTGCAAAATTCTTAAATAAATCAAAACTTGCGCTAGCTGGAGAGAATAATACTATCTGACCATTTTTAGCAACTTTATTTGCCATATTAATAGTATCTTCTAAACTGTTACACATATATGTTTCTATTTCCTTATTTTGATTTTCTGCTTCTTCTTTTACTGCATAAAATATTTTATCTGCTGTTTGACCCATTAATATTAAAGCTTTTACCTTTTCTAATATCGGTTTAGCCAGTGGCGTATAATCTAAATGTTTATCATATCCTCCAGCAATTAAAATAATCTCTTCATCAAAAGAATGTAATCCTGCCATTGTTCTAGTTGGACTTGTTCCTATTGAATCATTATACCATTTTACTCCATTTATTTCTCTTACAAATTCTAATCTATGCTCAACACCTTCAAAATTTGATATTACATTAATTTGTGTGTCTATATCTACTAATCCTACAGTTGCTGCAATAGCTGTACAAACATTTTCATAATTGTGATTTCCTCGTAATTTTATATCTTTTGTATCTAATACATGTCTTCTTATTTTATCTTTACATTCCTTTATTATTCCATCATCTAATATTATTCCATCAGGTAGTTTTTCTTTAGAACTGAAAAATATAACTCTTCCATTTGCTTCATTTGCAATTTCTCTTGTAATTTCATTATCATAATTTAATACTACAATTCCATTATTATCTTGATATCTAAAAATGTTTTTCTTAGCATTAATATATTCATCATAGTCTTTATGTATATTTAAATGGTTTGGAGATATATTAGTTATTACAGAAATATGTGGACTAATTTCCATTTCCATTAATTGAAAACTACTCATTTCAAGTACAACTACATCTTCAGGAAGCATTTCTTCTATTTTTGTAAATAGAGGAGTTCCTATATTTCCTCCTAGAAAACATTTATATCCTTTTGCTTTTATTATTTCATATATTAGAGTTGTTGTTGTCGTTTTTCCATCACTTCCAGTAACTCCTATTATAGTTGATGGAGACATTTGTAATACCATTTCTATTTCTGATGTAAGAATTGCCCCACGATTTACTTCTTCTTGTAATTCAGGACGATTTGGCATACAACTTGGAGATCTAAAAATTATATCAAATCCTTTTAAATTTTTTAAACATTCATCTCCAAAGTAAGAGTTTATTTCATATTTTCTGATTTTTTCAAGTGCATCTATTGGTATTTTACCTATTGGTCTATCATCAAAAACTGTAACTCTTGCTTCTTTTTCATTCATATAATCTAATAATGGTATATTACTAACTCCTAATCCAATTATTGCTACTTTTCTGTTTTTTAAATAATTATTAAATTCTTCTAACCTTTCATTCTTATATGCCATTTTGACCTCCATAATAATTTTTCATATTATTATATTCTTTTTATGTTATTCCAGTTACATATTATATACCTAAAAATTATAATTGTCTATTGCTTATACATTAGAAAATCGAGTAGAGAATAAATAATTATTTTATTTATTCCCTCTCACACCACCACA
>CAPZDM010000019.1 GCA_948745425.1 uncultured Clostridia bacterium | reverse complement strand
TCGTATAAACATTGAATAATGTGTTGTAGAGGCAGACCTTGCGTCTGCCCATTGAAAAAATATAAATATTTAAATTTCTATTATTTTATAGAAATCGTGAAAATTTGACATGCAATGTTTTTATAATTTTTACATTATTTCAAAAGGGCACAGTGGTGTCATGTCTAACGGGTATTCCCCCAAACGGTGCCCCTACGAATAAATGCATATTTTATAATAACAACAATGTTGAAATCTATCTATATTTTTAAATTCACCCCCATAAACACAAATTTGTATGTAAATTGCATTTCCCGTAAATAATAGCAAAATATTACAAAAAAATTACAAAAATGTTTAAAAGTGCTTGACATACGGATATAAGCATTGTATAATATAGAAGTTGTAAATTCGCGATGAAACAGAATGTAGCTACAAACGGTTGAAATATACATACTTTAATATCGTTTGGAGGGAACTTCTGTGGAGCATGTCGTGGCTTAGACCAAGGCGATAAGTTTTAGAAAATTACGTTTATTTTAAGAAATTAGGAATATTAAATCCGTAAATCAATTAAATCAAATAAATTGTAATAAAAACGCTTATCCCAAGAAAAAGAAAGTAAAATCCTTGGGATTAAAAAATGGTTAATCAGGAAACACCAGGGGGCGTTTTAAAACTTGCCGTAATAATTTAACTAAAATCACTGACATATAAGTATGACATACAATAATATACAACAAAAATATATTAGGAGTGAAAAATTTTTTTTAGAAAATTTTACTCGCACGATTATTTAGAAGAAGATGCATAAGTGATTTTAGATGGTCAGAAAAAATAAAAAGGAGGGAAAATTACTATGGCAGTTGCAAACAAAGTTACAAGTAGTGAAAAAATTAGAATAAGATTAAAGGCTTATGATCATGATGTTCTAGATCAGTCTGCTGAAAAGATAGTAGATACTGCTAGAAGAACAGGAGCTAAAGTTTCAGGTCCTATTCCACTACCAACAAAAAAAGAAGTTGTAACAGTTTTACGTTGTCCTCATAAATACAAAGACTCAAGAGAACAATTTGAAATGAGAACACATAAAAGAGTTATAGATATTTCATATCCAACACAAAAAACAATTGATAGTCTAATGAAATTAGAACTACCAGCAGGTGTGGATATAGAAATGAAATTGTAGATGTAGGGGCACCGTTTGTGGGAATACCTACGATAAATTTGGCAAAGCGTGAAAAGTTTGCATAGCAAATTTTACTCGTTTTACAAATTTAACTGGGATCGAAGAGAACAGTGACACCACTGTGCCCAGTTAGAAAAGCCATGCTGTTGTATAAATACTTTGATATTTAGTACACCAGCCAATAGTTTAAGGAGGAAAATAAAAAATGGAAAAAGCAATTATAGGTAAAAAGATAGGAATGACACAAATTTTTGATGAAAAGGGGTTAGTTATTCCAGTTACAGTAATTGAAGCTGGACCATGTATAGTAGCACAAGTTAAAACAATCGAAACAGACGGATATAATGCTATCCAGTTAGGTTACGGAGATGTAAAGGAAAATAGAATTAATAGACCAGAAAAAGGACATTTCACTAAAGCAAAATTAGCGCTTAAAAAACATCTAAGAGAATTTAGAGTTTCAGATGTAGCAAATACTACAGTAGGAAATGAAGTTAAAGCAGATGTTTTTGAAGCTGGAGATAAAATAGATGTTCAAGGTACTACAAAAGGAAAAGGATTCCAAGGTGTTATTAAACGTCATGGTCAATCTAGAGGACCTATGGGACATGGTTCTATGTATCATAGAAGACCAGGTTCAATGGGATCAACATCAACACCAGGAAGAGTATTTAAAGGAAAAAAACTTCCAGGACATATGGGAGTTCAAACTGTCACAATACAAAACCTAGATGTTGTAAAGGTAGATCTTGATAAAAATGTAATTTTAGTAAAAGGTAGTGTACCTGGACCTAAAGGTGCAATATTAAAAATAAGAAAAACTGTAAAAAATGGTAAATAAGAGAAAGGAGGAAGTAAAAAATGCCTAAAATAGATGTATATGATATTAAAGGTAAAAAAGTAAGCGAAGTTGAATTAAATGAAGAAATATTTGGAATGAAACCAAATGAAGAATTAGTTCATGCTGCAGTTGTTAATTACTTAGCTAATCAAAGACAAGGAACACAAAGCACAAAAACAAGAGCTGAAGTTAGAGGTGGTGGAAAAAAACCTTGGAGACAAAAAGGAACAGGTAGAGCAAGACAAGGAAGTATACGTGCTCCACAATGGATTAAAGGTGGTATAGCTTTAGGACCAAAACCACGTTCATATAGATATACAATCAATAAAAAAGAAAGAAGAATTGCTATTAAATCTGTATTAAGTTCTAAAGTATTAGAAAATGAATTAACAGTTGTTGATAAATTAGCTTTCGATGAAATAAAAACAAAAAATATGGTAACAGCCTTAAATAACCTAAAAGTTGAAGGAAAAACATTAATAATGTTACCTGAAAAGAATGAAAATGTTCAAAAATCAGCAAGAAATATTGAAGGAGTTAAAACAACATTAGTAAACACAATTAATGTTTATGATTTAGTTAAATACAATAAATTAGTTGTTACTCTTGATGCTGTTAAGAAATTAGAGGAGGTGTACGCATAGATGTTAGCTGAAGAAATAATAATAAGACCAATAGTTACAGAAAAATCTAGTGATGGACTACAAGATGGAAAGTATACCTTTGAAGTTAATAAAAAAGCTACAAAAGTTGATATTGCAAAAGCAGTAGAAAAACTTTTTGAAGTTAAAGTATTAAAAGTAAATACTATAACAGTTAGAGGAAAACAAAAAAGAGTTGGTGTTCATACAGGAAGAACATCTGACTGGAAAAAAGCAATTGTAACAATTGATACAAATCCAGAACAAAAAACATACCTTACAAAAGGTGGAAAAGAGTCCAAAGGAAAGAAGTATAAAGATTCAATTGCAGACTTCATGGGTGCATAAAATAAGAAAAATATCTGGAAATCACCAGGATAATAAAGAATATCTGCCATGCGGAGCAGGAAAAAATCCGTAAATATTTATTAGTAAAAGGATTTAGCAAAAACGAGTATTACACGAAAAGCGAGCCAAAAATCCACAGTCGTACATGTGTACGTCGAGGACATTTTTGTGCGAAGCTTGACAAAGTAAGACGAAGTTTTTCATAAATCCGAGAAAGGAAAAAAAATGAAACATTTCAAAGCCTATACTCCATCAAGAAGAAACATGGTACTTTCTGATTATGCAGAAATAACAAAAAAAACACCTGAAAAATCTTTACTTGCCAAAAAGAAAGAAAAAGCAGGAAGAAACTCTTATGGTAGAATAACAGTTAGACATCAAGGTGGAGGAAATAGACAAAAATATAGAATAATAGATTTTAAACGTAACAAACATGATGATATGGTTGCAACAGTAATTGGTATAGAATATGATCCAAATAGAAGTGCAAACATAGCATTACTAGAATATGAAAATGGAGATAAAACTTATATTTTAGCACCACAAGGTTTAACAGATGGAGCTAAAGTAGTAGCAGGAATAAAAGCTGATATTAAACCTGGAAATTGTATGCAAATTGAAAATATACCAGTTGGTACATTAATACACAATATAGAATTAAATCCAGGTCAAGGAGGAAAATTAGTAAGAAGTGCAGGTCAATCAGCTCAATTAATGGCTAAAGAAGGAAAATATGCACATGTAAGATTGCCTTCTGGAGAAATGAGATTAATTTTAGTTAATTGTAGAGCAACAATTGGAACAATCG
Source organism: uncultured Clostridia bacterium (assembly GCA_948745425.1). Lineage (GTDB taxonomy): Bacteria > Bacillota > Clostridia > TANB77 > CAG-508 > CAKPSH01. The sequence goes on along the minus strand of CAPZDM010000019.1, from coordinate 22,635 downwards.
GAAATTCAGATCACGAAAATATAAAATTAGGAAAAGCAGGAAAAACAAGACATTTAGGAATTCGTCCAACAGTTCGTGGATCAGTTATGAACCCAGTAGATCACCCTCATGGTGGTGGTGAAGGTAGAGCACCAGTAGGACGTTCAGGACCAATGACTCCTTGGGGAAAACCAGCAAACGGATATAAGACAAGAAAGAAACATAACAGAACAGATAGACTAATTGTTAAGAGAAGGGGTGGAAAATAATGTCAAAATCAAGTAAAAAAACACCATTTGTAGAACCAAAGCTTTTAAAGAGAATTGAAGCTATGAATGAATCAGGAAATAAAGAAGTGCTAAAGACATGGTCAAGAGCATCTACTATTTATCCACAAATGATTGGTCATACAATAGCAGTTCATGATGGTAGAAAACATGTACCAGTATACATTTCAGAAGAAATGGTAGGACATAAATTAGGAGAATTTGCTCCAACAAGAACATTTAAAGGTCATGCTGGAGAAAAAGCAACAACAGTAAAGAAATAGAAGGAGGTAATAAGTAAGATGGAAGAAAATACAGTATTAGAAGCTAGAGCAACTTTAGGAGATGCTAGGATTTCTCCTAGAAAAGTAAAAATTGTAGCAGATTTAATTAGAGGAAAAGATGTAAATGAGGCTTTAGCTATTGTAAAATATACACCAAAGGCAGCATCTCCAATAGTTGAAAAATTATTAAAATCAGCTATTGCGAACGCTGAAAATAATCATAATATGAATGGTCAAAACTTATATATTGCTGAAATCTATGCAAATCAAGGTCCAACAATGAAAAGAATAAGAGCAGCAGCAAAAGGTTCAGCTGTAAGAATAAGAAAAAGAACAAGTCATATAACTATAGTTTTAAGAGAAAGATCATAGAGGTAAAGGAAAGGAGGAGTCTTAAAAATGGGACAAAAAATGCATCCACATGGATTAAGAGTAGGTGTAATTAAAGATTGGGACTCAAAATGGTATGCAGATTCTAAAAACTTTAGTGACTACTTAGTAGAAGATAAAAAAATCCGTGAATATGTAAAGAAAAAATTATATGTTAGTGGTATTTCTAAAATAGAAATTGAAAGAACTGCTAAATTAGTTAAAGTTAATGTATATACTGCGAAACCAGGACTAGTAATAGGAAAAGGTGGAACACTTGTAGAAAGTTTAAAAACTGATTTACAAAAAATAATTAATAAAGATGTAAATTTAAATATTGTTGAGGTAAAAGACTTTGATACAAATGCACAATTAGTTGCTGAGAATATAGCATCTCAACTAGAAAGAAGAATTTCATTCAGAAAAGCAATGAAACAAGTAATGCAAAAAGCTATGAAAGCAGGAGCATTAGGAATAAAAACTTCAGTTTCTGGAAGATTAGCAGGAGCTGATATGGCAAGAACAGAATTCTATAAAGAGGGAACTATTCCTCTACAAACTTTAAGAGCAGATATAGATTATGGATTTGCTGAAGCAAATACAACTTATGGAATAATAGGTATAAAAGTTTGGATTTATAAGGGTGAAGTTCTTCCTGAAAAAAAAGTTAAAACAGAAGGGGGAGAACAATAATGCCATTAATGCCAACAAGAACAAAATTTAGAAAAGTACAAAAAGGTAGAATAAGAGGTAAAGCTTCTAGAGGAAATACAGTATCTGATGGAGAATTTGGACTTCAAGCTCTAGAAATTGGTAGAATTAAATCTAATCAAATAGAAGCAGCCCGTATTGCAATGACACGTTATATTAAAAGAGGTGGTCAAGTTTGGATAAAAATATTCCCAGACAAACCAATTACATCAAAACCTCTTGGTACTCGTATGGGTAAAGGAAAAGGAGCTCCAGAATATTGGGTAGCACCAGTTAAACCAGGAAGAGTAATGTTTGAAATAGCAGGTGTACCAGAAGCAGATGCTAGAGAAGCAATGAGACTAGCAGCAAATAAACTACCAATAAAAACAAAATTTGTTGTAAGAGAAAATAAAGTAGGTGGTGATAGTGATGAAGATAAGTAAAATAAATGAAATGTCTTCACCAGAACTTGAAAAAGAATTAGGTGAATTAAAAACAGAATTATTTAAACTAAGATTTAGCCTAGCAACAAATGGATTAGATAATCCATTAAAAATTAAAGAAGTAAAAAAAGATATCGCTAGAATTAATACTATTTTAAGACAAAGAGAGCTATCAGACAAATAATAGAGTATTATAATAAGAAAGGAGAACATTATGGAGAAAAGAAATCTTCGTAAAGTTATGATTGGTACAGTTACATCTGACAAAATGGACAAAACAGTAGTTGTATCAGTTGAGACAAGTGTTCGTCATAGTATTTATAACAAAACTATGAAGAGAACTTACAAATTAAAAGCACATGACGAAGAAAATGCATGTCATGTAGGAGATAAAGTTAAAGTAATGGAAACAAGACCACTTTCTAAAGAGAAAAGATGGAGAGTAGTTGAAATCATGGAAAAGGCAATAGCGAAATAGAAGTTAAGTTAACTCTTAATAATTAAGCGAAAATAGTGAGTTTAATTATTTAGAGGTAACTTATGCAACTGAGTGAAACGAAGTTGTAAACAAAATAGAAATCTAAAAAATAGATAAGGAGGAAAAACTAGAATGGTACAACAACAAACTGTATTAAAAGTAGCTGACAATACTGGTGCAAAAGAAATTATGTGCATTAGATGTTTAGGTGGTTCATATAGAAGATATGCTCACATTGGAGATGTAATAGTTGCTTCTGTAAAAACAGTTGCTCCAGGTGGAACTGTAAAAAAAGGTCAAGTAGTTAAAGCTGTAGTTGTTAGAACTAAAAATGCTACAAGACGTGCAGATGGTTCTTATGTTAGATTTGATGAAAATGCAGCAGTTATAATAAAGGAAGATGGTACACCAACTGGAACTCGTATATTTGGACCAGTAGCTAGAGAATTAAGAGATGGTGGATATATGAAGATACTATCTTTAGCACCTGAAGTTCTTTAGTAGCTTAATAAAAAACAGCATCTTAGATCGTTAAAATTTAAAATAAAATCTTTAACGTGCAAAAAGCACGCCTACGATATTTATTTTAAATTTTGCCTACTAATCTACTATTTTTGATTAAGCTCTGAAAAGTGAAATATTAAGGACGTTAAATATAGAAAATGTGAGGTGAAATTAATGAATATCAAAAAAGGAGATACTGTTAAGATATTATCTGGAAATGATAAAGGAAAAACAGGAGAAGTCATAGAAGTTATACCTAAAACAGAAAAGATTATTGTTAAAGGTGTAAATATCAGAAAAAAACATGTTAAACCTAGAAAACAAGGAGAAGAAGGTGGAATAATCTCTATAGAAGGTGCAATACATAGTGCGAAAGCAAATGTAGTATGTTCTAAATGTGGAAAGGCAACTAGAATAGGTTATGATGTAAAGGAAGATAAAAAAATACGTATTTGCAAGAAATGTGGTGCAAAAATAAAATAAACGAAGAAAGGAGGATAAAAATAGAAATGAGCGTATTAAAAGAGCAATATGTAAAAGATGCTATTCCAGCATTAATGAAAAAATTTGAATATAAATCAACAATGCAAGTTCCAAAGCTTGACAAAATAGTTATAAATATAGGATTAGGAGACACTAGAGACAATCCAAAAGACTTAGAAAATGCAATAAAAGACTTAAGCATAATTACAGGTCAAAAACCAGTAATAACCAAAGCAAAAAAATCCATAGCAGCATTCAAATTAAGAGAAGGAGCAAATATAGGTTGCAAAGTTACTCTAAGAGGAGAAAAAATGTATGAATTTGCTTACAAATTATTTAATGCAGCACTTCCTAGAGTTAGAGATTTTAGAGGTGTTTCTAATACTTCTTTTGATGGAAGAGGAAATTATTCATTAGGAATAAAAGAGCAATTAATATTCCCAGAAATAGAATATGATAAAGTTGATAAATTAAGAGGGATGGACATTATATTTGTAACAACAGCCAATAAAGATGAAGAAGCGAAAGAATTACTTACTTTATTAGGAATGCCGTTTAAAAATTAAAAGAAGGAGGAAAAAAATAAATGGCAAAAAAGTCAATGATTGCGAAACAGCAAAAAGAGCAAAAATATGCAACAAGAGAATACAATAGATGTAAACTATGTGGAAGACCACATGGATATATAAGAAAATATGGAATATGCCGTGTATGTTTTAGAGAACTAGCACACAAAGGAGAAATCCCCGGTGTTACTAAGGCAAGCTGGTAAAAGCGAGAAAAACAATTAAAATAAATTGAAAAAGAAAATTTATTTTCTTTTGAAAGTTATTGTAATTGTTTTGCGAGCGACACGTGATAAATTTGCGAAGCAAATTTAACTCGTGTAAGAGAAAAAAATGAAATTATTTTCTCGTTTACCAATACTTACTTATAAAAGTGAGAAAAAGACATAGTAATGGCACGTGAAAAATTTACTTTGTAAATTTTACTCGTGTTCAATAAAATAATTTCATTATTTTATTGGTTTTACCAAAAAACTAAAAAATAGTAATATTGATTGTAAATAAGCGACACGTGATAAATTTGCGAAGCAAATTTAACTCGTGTGAGAGAAAAAAATGAAATTATTTTCTCGATTACCAATAAAACAGAAATTAGAGAATTAGAAGATTAGAAATCTAATATCTAATGTCTAATTTCTAATCAAGGTAGAATAAAAAAGAAAAGCAAATAAAAAGGAGGTATAACCAGAATGGTAACTACAGATCCAATAGCAGATATGTTAACAAGAATTAGAAATGCAAATACAGCAAAACACAAAACTGTAGACATTCCAGCATCAAAAATGAAGTTATCTATTGCTAATATATTATTTAAAGAAGGATATATAAAATCTTTTGAAGAAATAGCAGGAGAAAACCAAGCAACAATAAGAGTAACATTAAAATATGATGAAAAAGGAAAAAGGGTAATAGACGGAATAAAAAGAATAAGTAAACCAGGACTAAGAATATATTCTTCAAAAGAAGATTTACCAAGAGTATTAAATGGTTTAGGAATAGCAATTGTATCTACATCTAAAGGAATAATGACAGACAAAGAAGCAAGACAAAATGGTTTAGGCGGAGAAGTCATAGCGTATGTATGGTAAAGCGAGAAAAACAATAAAAATAAGTAAAAAACTTGTTTTTTAAATTATTTTTATTGTTTTGTGAGCGACACGTGATAAATTTGCGAAGCAAATTTAACTCGTGAAAGCGAGAAAAAATGGTAATGACACGTGATAAATTTGCGAAGCAAATTTAACTCGTGAAAGTTAGAAGATAGAAATGTAGGGGCGCCGTTTGTGGGAATGCCTACGATAAATTTGGCAAAGCGTGAAAAATTTGCCATAGCAAATTTTACTCGTTTTACAAATTTAACTGGGCTCGAAGAGAGGAGAGACACCACTGTGCCCTGTAAGAAATTAAAAAATATAAAAATAGAGAGGTGAAAAAAATGTCAAGAATAGGAAAACAACCTATTACAATTCCAGAAGGAGTAGAAGTTAAGCTAGACGGAAATAAAATTTCTGTAAAAGGTCCAAAAGGAGCACTTGAAAGAGAAATTAATCCAATAGTAGATGTAGCAATTGAAGGAAATACAATAACTGTTACAAGACCAAACGATGAAGCATTATCAAGAAGCTTACATGGTTTAACAAGAACTTTAATCAATAATATGATAATAGGTGTTAAAGAAGAATTTAAGAAAGAATTAGAAATTAATGGTGTTGGTTACAGGGTGGCTAAACAAGGAAACAACCTTAACTTAACATTAGGATATTCACATCCAGTAATATTTGAAGCACCAGCAGGAATAACTTTTGATGTTCCAAATGCAAACCAAGTCATAGTAAGAGGAATAGATAAAGAACTTGTTGGTCAAACAGCAGCAGTTATAAGAACAAAAAGATTACCAGAAGTATATAAAGGTAAAGGTATTAAATATGCTGATGAGGTTATACGTAGAAAAGAAGGAAAAACTGGTAAGAAATAGAAAGGAGTGAAAAACAAAATGGTTTCTAAAACTAATAGAAAAATGGAAAGAACAAGAAGACATATACGTGTTCGTACTAAAATAAGTGGAACATCTGAATGTCCAAGACTTTGTGTATATAGAAGCAACACAAATATATATGCTCAAATAGTAGATGACACAAAAGGAATTACCCTAGTATCAGCTTCAACATTAGACAAAGAAATAAAAGAAAAACACAGTAATATAGAAGCAGCAAAAGAAGTAGGAGCACTTATAGCCAAAAGAGCAATAGAAAAAAACATAAAAAATGTTGTATATGATAGAGGACGGATATATCTATCATGGAGTAGTAAAAGAATTAGCAGAATCAGCACGTAATGGAGGATTGCAATTCTAATAGCTAATAAAAATTAAAGAAATTACTATTAAAAAAGGAGGATAAACCTAAAATGGAGGAAAATCAAAATCCAGTTGAATTAAAAGAAAAAGTTGTATCTATCAGCAGAGTTGCAAAAGTTGTCAAAGGTGGTAGAACATTTAGATTTAGTGCTGTTGTTGTTGTTGGTGACGAAAATGGACATATAGGTGTTGGAAATGGAAAATCATCAGAAGTTCCTGATGCTATAAAAAAAGCTATTCAAGATGCCAAGAAAAACTTAGTAACAGTTCCAGTTGTAGGAACAACAATACCTCATGAATTTGTTGGAAAATTCGGAAGTGCTAAAGTTGTATTAAAACCAGCAGCTGTTGGTACAGGACTTATAGCAGGTGGTAGTGTTAGACCAGTACTAGAACTAGCAGGATACAAAGACATAAGAACAAAAATAATAGGAACAACAAATCCTAGAAATGTTGTATCAGCTACAATTCAAGCCCTTTTAAGCATGAGCACCATAGAACAAGTAGCAGCTAAAAGAGGTAAAAAAGTCGAAGAAATATTATAACTTCGAAAGTTTAATTTCGTAAGTTATAATATTCCTTCGACGCCCAGCGTGAGAAATTTTTTGAAGAAAAATTTCACTCGTAAAAAAGTCGAAGAAATATTATAAAATATTTTTTATTAACACTTGAATAATTTATTAATTTAATATAAAATCAGTAAGGAGGGAAGAAAGAAATGCAATTAGACGAATTAAAATCAGCAACGGCTAAAGTTAAGAGAAGAAGAGTTGGTCGTGGTATGGGTTCTGGACTTGGGAAGACTTCAGGAAAAGGACATAAAGGACAAAAAGCAAGATCAGGTGGAGGAGTTAGACGTGGTTTCGAAGGTGGTCAAACTCCATTATATAGAAGACTACCAAAAAGAGGATTCAAAAATATTCATGCTAAAGAATATACAGAAGTAACTTTAACAATGTTAAATAAATCAACAGTAGAAGAAGTAAATGCAGCGACACTTTTAGCAGATGGAATAATTGGAAAAGTTAGAGATGGAATAGTTGTACTTGGAACAGGTTCACTAGATAAAAAACTAACTGTTAAAGCCAATAGATTTACAAAATCTGCTGGAGAAAAAATTGTGGCTGCAGGTGGAAAGATAGAGGTGATTTAATTGTTCCAAACAATAAAAAATGCAATTAAAACCCCAGAGGTTAGAAAAAGATTATTATATACAGTATTATTAATAGTAATTTTTAGATTAGGATGTTATTTAACTGTTCCAGGAGTTGATAGTATAGCTCTTGCAGATGCAATGAGTTCATCAACATCAGGATTTGGGAGTTTAATAAATATTATTTCAGGAGGAGCGCTATCAAGATTTACAATGTTTGCAATGAGCATAAGCCCATACATAACAGCATCTATTGTAATTCAGTTATTAGCAATGGTTATTCCATCTTGGGAAAGAATGACTAAAGAAGGTGGAGAGTTAGGTAGACAAAAAATAAATAAATATACAAAACTATTAACTGTTGTACTTGCTCTAGTTGAAGGGTTAGGAATATATTTATCTTATAGAAATTATGGAATATTCATAGATGATACATTTCTTACAGGAGCAACAGTAGTATTATCTTTAGTTACAGGTACATGCTTACTTATGTGGTTAGGAGATGAAATAACAAGTAAAGGAATCGGAAATGGAATTTCAGTAATAATCTTTGTAGGTATTATTTCTAGTCTTCCAAGTGTAGCAGTTACTTTATACAATTTAATATTTACGCAAGTAGGATTCTCTACAACAGGATTAATCACAGCTCTAGGAATTATAATAGGAGCGATTATATTAGTTTCAGGAGTTGTATTTGTACAAGAAGCTGAGAGAAGAGTACCTGTTCAATATGCCAAAAAAGTTGTAGGAAGGAAAATGTATGGTGGACAGAATACACATATACCATTAAAACTTGTAATGGCAGGAGTTATGCCAATAATATTTGCATCATCATTTATGACATTTCCTGCAATGATTATATCAATGTTTAATCAAAATATTGCAAGTGAGACAGGTTTTTGGGCTGTTATTTATAAATTTTCATTAGCAACATCATCATCAAGTGTGCCAATAGGATATTCAATAGCAAATGCATTATTATATTTGCTATTAATAGTAGGATTTACATTCTTTTACACATATGCAACATTTAATCCAGCAGAAGTGGCAAGTAATATTAAGAAAAACGGAGGATTTATACCTGGTATAAGAGCTGGAAAGCCAACATCAGATTATTTATCTTCTATAATATCAAAAATAACTTGGTTTGGAGGACTATTCTTATCAATTATAGCTATTTTACCAATGTTATTAAGATTTACAAATTTAGATGTTTCTTTTGGAGGAACTTCTATCCTTATCGTAGTAGGTGTTGCACTAGAAGTTGTACAACAGTTAGAGTCTCAATTGGTTATGAGACATTATAAGGGATTTCTAGATTAATTCAAACAATTTTAAAATATTATAGGCGGATGAGTGTTGCAATTCCGCCTTAAATTAATATATATGGAGGTAAAAAATGTTATTAGTGATAATGGGAGCACAAGGAACTGGAAAAGGTACAGTATCTGGGATATTGTGTGATGAATTAGGGATAATGCAATTATCAACAGGGGATATATTTAGAAAAAATATAAAAGAACAAACAAAACTTGGAATTGAAGCTGATAAATATATTTCACAAGGAAAATTAGTACCAGATGATATAACTGTTCCAATGGTTGCACAAGCCTTAGATTCAGATGAAGCAAAAGTAGGAGTAATATTAGATGGATTCCCTAGAACAACAGAACAAGCAAAACAACTAGATGATATGTTAAAACAAAGAAATAAAAAAATTGATATGGTAATAAATCTAATTTCTCCTAGAGAAGAAATAATAGATAGAATGATTACAAGAAGAGTGTGTCCAAATTGTAAAGCGACATATAATATAAAAATCAATAAACCAAAAGTAGAAGGTATTTGTGACAAATGTGGAACTAAATTAACTCAAAGAGAAGATGACAAAAGTGAAGAAGCAATAAATAATAGATTAGAAATATATGACACACAAACAGCTCCTGTTCTAAAATATTATGAAGAAAAGGGAATTGTACAAAACGAAGAAATTACAATATCAAAAAACAGAATGGCAGATGAAGCCGCAAAACATATCATTGAAAAATTGAAATAGAGGGATCTTTAAATGATAGAAATAAAATCAAAAAGAGAAATAGAATTAATGAAAGAAGCCTGTAGAATTACAGCATTAGTTCACAAAACCTTAGAACAAGCGGTAAAACCAGGAATAACAACATTAGAATTAGATATGCTAGCAGAAAGTGTTATAAGAAAAAATGGAGGTATCCCAGCACAGAAAGGTTATCCAAGTGGAGAAAAGGGGGTAAAGAACTTTCCTTCAACAATATGTACTTCAATAAATGATGAAGTAATTCATGGAATCCCATCTAGAACAGTAATATTAAAAGATGGAGATATTATAAGTATTGATCTTGTTACATGTAAAGATGGATATAATGGAGATGCAGCAAGGACTCATATTGTAGGAAAAGCATCTGAAGAAGATAAAAAATTAGTAGAGGTTACAAAGCAGGCATTTTTCGAAGGAATTAAATTTGCTAGATTAGGATATAGAATTGGAGATATTTCTTTTGCAATACAAGAATATGTTGAAAAAAACGGATTTAGTATTGTAAAGGAATTCCAAGGACATGGTATAGGAAGACAAATGCATGAAGATCCAGGAATCCCTAATTATGGTAAACAAGGAAAAGGACCAAGGATAGAAAATGGTATGACACTTGCCATAGAACCTATGGTAATAGCAGGAAAACCAGATATTTGGGAATTAGATGATGGATGGACAATAGCCTCTCAAGATGGAACAAAAGCAGCTCATTATGAAAATACAATTTTAATTACAGAAAAAGAGCCAAAAGTGTTGACATTATATTAAAAATACTATATAATATTACAGTTAATTACAATATTTAAATGTTACATAATCGAAAGGAGAGAAATCAATTGGCTAAAGAAGATATTATTGAAGTTGAAGGAACTGTTGTTGAAACTTTACCAAGTACTACTTTTAAAGTTGAACTAGAAAATGGACACCAAGTTTTAGCACATATTTCGGGAAAACTAAGACAAAATTATATCAAGATATTACCAGGAGATAAAGTTCGTGTAGAACTTTCACCATATGATTTATCTAGAGGAAGAATTACATGGCGTGCAAAATAAATGTAACAATAAATATAGAATGCAGGGAGGGAAAAAACAATGAAAGTAAGACCATCAGTAAAACCAATGTGTGAAAAATGCAAAGTTATAAAAAGAAAAGGTGTTATTAGAGTAATTTGCGAAAATCCAAAGCATAAACAAAGACAAGGTTAATAACTATAATTTAATTAATTAGATATCAACACAAATTGGTAGCGGCTGACAGACTTTTGAAATAAAAGTCTTATATCAAATTTGTGTTTATATAAATTTTTATTGGCAAAATAATACTATCTGATTTATAAATAAAGCTAAATGTGGATAACTATGTGGACAAAATGAGTAAAAGTATAAAATAATAAAATTTATTTTAGTATTTTATACTTTCGCATATTTATCAGGTAATAATTAAAAATCAGTATAAAAATAAGAAAATCAGATACATTTCAAATTATTTTGCAAATAAAACACAATTTCTAAATAAAAGGCAAATTAACCTTTTACTTAGAAAATAAAAATTTTTCTATATTAAGGATAGAAGACTTTATGCTTCTATCAAATGATAAAATTGGAGGTGCTAAAATATATGGCTCGTATAGCAGGTGTAGATTTACCTAAAGAAAAAAGAGTTGAAATAGGACTTACTTATATTTATGGTATAGGTTTAACAAGTTCTCAAAAAATCCTAAAAGAAACTGGAATAAATCCTGATACTAGAATAAAAGACTTAACAGATGCAGAAGTAAATAGCATTAGAAAAATTGTAGATGAACAATATAAAGTTGAAGGTGATTTAAGACGTGAAATAGCTCTAAACATTAAAAGACTTAAAGAAATAGGATGCTATAGAGGAATAAGACATAGAAAAGGATTACCAGTAAGAGGACAAAAAACAAAAACTAATGCTCGTACAAGAAAAGGTCCTAAAAAAGCAGTTATAAAAAGCAAAACGAAATAATATGGAAGGAGTAAGTTAAAATGGCTAAAACTCAAACAACAAAAAGAACATCAAGAAGAAATAGAAAAAACATAGATAAAGGTGCTGCACATATACATTCAAGTTTCAATAATACAATAGTTACAATAACTGATGCTCAAGGAAATGTAATTTCATGGGCAAGTGCAGGTGGATTAGGATTTAAAGGTTCAAGAAAAAGTACACCATTTGCAGCTGGAGAAGCTGCTGAGACAGCAGCAAAGTCAGGAATGGAACATGGACTAAAAACTGTTGAAGTATTTGTTAAAGGACCTGGTGCAGGTCGTGAAGCAGCAATAAGATCTCTTCAAACAGCAGGTTTAGAAATTAGTGCTATTAAAGATGTAACACCAATACCACACAATGGTTGTAGACCACCAAAAAGAAGAAGAGTTTAATAATATAAAAAATATAGAAAGAGGTGTAATTATTACATGTCAAGATTTAAAGATGAACAATGCCGTATTTGCCGTAGACAAGGTCAAAAATTGTTCTTAAAAGGTGCAAGATGTTATTCTGATAAATGTAGTATTTCTAGAAGAAATTACGCTCCTGGAGAACATGCTACAAAGAAAGCTAAACTTTCTGAATATGGTATTCAATTAAGAGAAAAACAAAAAACTAAAGCATTTTATGGAGTTAGAGAAAATCAATTTAGAAAATATTTTGAAATGGCTACAAGAGAAAAAGGAATTACAGGTGAAGAATTACTAAAAATTCTTGAAAGCAGACTAGATAATGTTGTTTATAGATTAGGATATGGTTCTTCTAGACCACAAGCAAGACAATTAGTTAACCATGGATTATTTGAAGTAAATAGTCAAAAAGTTGATATTGCATCTTATTTAGTAAAACCTGGAGATGTTATAAAAGTTAGAGAAAACAAAAAAGATGCAGCAATTATAAAAGAAAATGTAGAAACAAATGCTGCAAGAAATGTTCCAGCATGGCTTGAAAAAGATGCTAAAAATTTAAGTGGAAAAGTCATAAGAAAACCTGCTAGAGAAGATGTAGACTTACAAGTTGAAGAACACTTCATCGTTGAGTTATATTCTAAATAGAATTTAGGCTAAAGAAAGAGCCTCAAAAATAATATAAAGTGGAGGTAAAAATGATAGAATTTGAAAAGCCAAATATTGAGTGTATAGATGTAGATGAAAAAAATAACTATGCTAAATTTGTTTGTGAACCATTAGAAAGAGGATATGGAGTAACAATAGGAAATTCTTTAAGAAGAATTTTACTTTCTTCTCTTCCAGGATGTGCAATCACAAGTATAAAAGTTGATGGTGTAGTTCATGAATTCTCTACAATACCAGATGTAGTAGAAGATGTTTCAGAATTAATAGTAAATTTAAAAAGTGTTAGATTCAAATCCTATGATAATGAGGATAAAATTGTTAAAATAGACTTTAAAGGTGAAGGAGAAGTTAAGGCAGAAGATATTCAAACAGATGGTACAATAGAGGTATTAAATCCAGATTTACATATTGCTACTGTTTCTGAAGGAGGACATCTTTCAATAGAAATGACAGTGGAAAAAGGAAGAGGATATAACACAGCTGCTAAAAATAAGAAACCAAATCAAGATATATCTGTATTACCGATAGATTCAATTTTTACACCAGTAAAAAAGGTAAATTATTCTGTAGAAAATACTAGAGTAGGACAGATGGTTGACTTTGATAAATTAATAATTGAAGTTTGGACAGATGGAAGCTTAAAGGCTTATGAAGCATTAAGTTTAGCTGCAAAAGTAATAGTAGGACATCTTGAGTTATTCATAGATTTATCAGAAACAGCTAAAAATACTCAAATAATGGTAGAAAAAGAAGAATCAAAAGCAGCTAGAGTATTAGAAATGTCTATAGAAGATTTAGAATTATCTGTAAGATCATTTAATTGTTTAAAAAGAGCAGGAATTTCAACAGTTCAAGACTTAACTAACAAAACAGAATCTGATATGATGAAAGTAAGAAATCTAGGAAAGAAATCCTTAGATGAAGTAACACATAAGTTATTATCTTTAGGATTGAACTTTGCTAAAGACGACGAATAATAAATAGGTGCATTAAATGTACCTGATAAATAGAAAATAAGTTATTTAGAAATTACCAATAAGGAAGGGAGAGAAAACAGTGGCTATAAATAGAAAATTAGGAAGAACAACTGATCAAAGATTATCTATTTTAAGAACTCTAACTACAGATTTAATTTTACATGAAAAAATTGAAACAACTGAAGCTAGAGCAAAAGAGGTAAAAGCTATTGCAGATTCATTAATATCATTAGCAATAAAAGAAAAAGATAATTTTGAAATGGTAGATGTTAAAGTAAGTCGTGCTAAATTAGATGAAAAAGGAAACAAAGTAACAGAAAAAGCAACTAGTAAAAATGGAAAAGAATACTTAAAAGTTGTTAGAGAAGAGGTTACAGAATCAAGACAAAAAGATATGCCTTCAAGATTAAATGCTAGAAGAAAGATGATGAAGAAAATAAACAAGGTTAGAGATTCAAAAGGTAAAAACATTGATTTAACATCTAAATTATTTAATGAAATAGCTCCAAAATATACAGATAGAGTTGGAGGATATACAAGAATAGTAAAACTAGGAAAGAGACGTGGAGATGCAGCAGAAGTTGTTATATTACAATTAGTATAAAATAAAAAAACAGACATAGGTCTGTTTTTTTATTTTATAGATATCAACAAATAGTCTTGCAAAATGGCGAAAAATATTGTAAAATAAATATATTGCTGGGTAAAAAGGCAAATAATGTCAAAAGGCAAAAAAATATTGAAAAAAAAGGCTACATATGAGAAAATATAATAGAAACATTATATATAATAGGAGGAAAACAAATGTCAGACTCTTTTATAACAGTAGTTTTAATACTAATAGCATCAGTACTTATATTTATAGTTCCAGTAGCAGCAGTATCTGCAAGAAATGACAAAACAGCTACACAAAATGTACAAGTAGCAGTAACAAGTTTTGCAGATAGCATAAGAGAGAAACGGAATAATAAAACTATCTGATTATGAACAGTTATTAGAAGAGATACAATCAACTGGAAATACATATAACACAAATATAAATATATTACATATAGATGAAAATCCATCAAAGAAAACAGATTCAAATGCAACAGATGCAAAAAAGATAGGAGAAAATATATATTATATAGAATATACAAAGCAAATAGAAGAGATATTTGAAACAACAGATGAGATAAGATTATCAGAAGGAGACTTTATTGAAATTGATGTAGAGAATGTAAATGAAACAATGAACCAAATGATACAAAAATATTTATATAAAATATCAGGAGGAAATGTAGGAACAATATCAGGAAAACATACAGTATTAGTATTACAATCTACTGAAGGAAAATTTGTAAAAATAGTTGACGAAAGGAAATGATAAAAATGAGAAGGTATTTATTTACCTCAGAAAGTGTAACAGAAGGACACCCAGATAAATTATGTGATTTAATATCAGATACAATATTAGATGAATGTTTAAGACAGGATAAAAATTCTAGAGTAGCAATAGAAACATTTGCTTCCAACAATAAAATAACTATAGCAGGTCAATTAACAACAAATGCATTAATTGATATTGAGAAAATAGCAAGAGACACTATGAAAAAAATAGGATATAAGAATGAATTTATAGATATAAACCCAGAAACTTGTGAAATTAATATAAATATTACAAAACAAAGTGGTGATATAGCACAAGGAGTTGATATAGGAGGAGCTGGAGATCAGGGCATTATGTTTGGATATGCCTGTGATGAAACACAAGAATATATGCCATTTGCAATAAGTATGGCACATAGATTATCTAAAAAATTGACAGAAGTAAGAAAAAATGGCATAATACCATATCTTGGGTCAGATGGTAAAACGCAAGTAACAGTTGAATACGAAGGGGATATACCTAAACGAATAGATACTGTATTAATATCAAACCAACATCTACCAGAAATTGAATTAAGCACAATTAGAAAAGATTTAATAGACAAAGTAATAAAAGTAGTAATACCTAAAGAATATTTAGATGAAAAAACAAAATATTATATTAATCCAACAGGAAAATTTGTAATAGGTGGACCTTTGAGTGACACAGGACTTACAGGTAGAAAAATAATAGTTGATACATATGGTGGTTATGCACATCATGGAGGAGGGGCATTTTCAGGAAAAGATGCAACAAAAGTTGATAGATCAGCTGCATATATGTTAAGATTTATTGCAAAAAACATTGTAGCAAATGGATATGCAAAAAAATGTGAACTACAAGTATCTTATGGAATAGGAATAGCAGAACCAATATCGATTTAT
Source organism: uncultured Clostridia bacterium (assembly GCA_948745425.1). Taxonomy (GTDB): domain Bacteria; phylum Bacillota; class Clostridia; order TANB77; family CAG-508; genus CAKPSH01. Next base: position 6,629 of record CAPZDM010000019.1, on the reverse strand, counting down.
ATAGATACATTTGGTACAAGCAGAATACCAGAAGAAGAAATAATAGAGAAAATTAAAACTAAATTTGATTTAACTCCTAAAGGTATAATTGACTATTTGGGATTACAAGAGCCTATATATACTAAAACAACAAACTATGGGCACTTTGGAAAAAATGAATTACCTTGGGAAAAAATTATAAAAATGTAGTAGGGGAACATGGCATGTGTTCCTTATATTTTTACGCAAAATATCATAAAATTTTCCTGTAAAATTGACCAAAACTATTGACAAATACCAAAAAATGGTGTAAAGTATATTAGCATTGCACTTATGATTAATTATCAAATTAATAATATTTGATAATTTGATATGTACATTTGAGAGGAATGATATTAAAAATGGAAAAAAACGTTACAGTTAGTATCTTGTTAGATATATATGGAAAAATACTAACAGATAAGCAACAAGACATCTTAGACTTATATTACAATCAGAATTTATCTTTAGCAGAAATTGCTGAAGAGATAGGAATAACAAGGCAAGCAGTACATGACTGTATCGTAAAGGGAGAAAAGAAACTTTTTAATTTGGAGGAAAAACTGGGAATTATGAAAAAATTAGACAATCAAGAAAAACAATTACAAAAGATTTTATTAGAATTATCTCAGATTCAAGAAAAAGACTCTGACAAACATATAAATGATATCATCGAAAATGTTGTGCGTGAATTGAATTGCTTAGTGTAGGAGGAGGAATCTATGGCATTTGAAGGATTATCTTCAAGACTGCAAGAAATTACACGAAAATTAAAAGGTAAGGCAAGAATTACAGACAACGATTTAAAAGAAATGTTAAGAGAAGTAAAATTAGCATTATTAGAAGCAGATGTTAACTATAAAATAGTAAAAGAATTTATAACTACTATTCAAGACAAAGCTTTAGGAGCTGATGTCTTAAAATCATTAACTCCAGGTCAACAAGTTATAAAAATAGTAAAAGATGAGTTAGTTGAACTTCTTGGAGGAACAGAAAGTAAAATTAATTTTACACCAAATCCACCAACAATTATAATGCTAGTAGGACTTCAGGGGTCAGGAAAAACAACAACAGCTGGAAAGCTTGCTAATTTATTAAGAAAACAAGGTAAAAATCCATTATTGGTAGCATGTGATGTATATAGACCAGCAGCTATAAAGCAATTGCAAGTAGTAGGTTCAAGTTTAAATATACCAGTATTTGCAAATGAAACTTCAAAAGATGTTGTTCATATAGCAAAACAAGCCCAAAATACAGCTATATCAAAATTAAATGATGTAATTATTCTAGATACAGCAGGGCGTTTACATATTGATGAAGAACTAATGGAGGAATTAAAAAACTTAAAATCAAATGTTAAACCACATGAAATTTTACTAGTTGTAGATTCAATGACAGGTCAAGATGCAGTAAATGTTGCAACAAGCTTTAATGAAACCGTTGGAATTGATGGAATAATACTTACAAAATTAGATGGAGACACAAGAGGAGGAGCTGCTTTATCAGTAAAAAAGGTTACAGGAAGACCAATTAAGTTTGCAGCTACAGGTGAGAAATTAAGCGATATAGAACCGTTTCATCCAGAAAGAATGGCATCTAGAATTTTAGGTATGGGTGATGTACTATCAATAATAGAAAAGGCAGAAGAAGCATATGACGAAGAAGAGGCATTAAAACTAGAAAAAAAATTAAGAAAGCAAGAATTTGACTTAGACGACTACTTATCTCAACTAAGGCAAATAAAGAAAATGGGCTCATTTTCATCATTATTAAAAATGGTACCAGGTGCTAATAAACTTGGAGATGTAAAAATAGATGATAAAGAATTTATAAGAATTGAAGCAATAATATGTTCAATGACAGCAAAAGAAAGAAGAAACTCTAAAATACTAAATGGAAGTAGAAGACAAAGAATTGCAAAAGGTTCAGGAACATCTGTCCAAGAAGTAAATAAATTCATAAAATCATTTGAAATGACCCAAAAAATGATGAAACAAATGCAAAACAAAAAAGGTGGCTTCAATAAAATGTTAAAAGGAATGAACCCAAATGATTTAAAGAATTTTAAACTTTAATTTTGTTTTTAAATTTTAAATATATAACAAATGTGGCTTTGCCACACGGGCGATTACTAATCGCTCCTACTAGGGAGGTGAAAAAATAATGGTAAAAATAAGATTACAAAGGGAAGGAAAGAAAAAAGCTCCATTTTATCATATAGTTGTTGCCGATTCAAAATCTCCAAGAGATGGTAAAATAATTGAACAAATAGGAACTTATAATCCAATGACAAGTCCAGCAACAATAGTTTTAGATAAAGCAAAAGCTGAAGAATGGATAAAGAAGGGTGCTCAACCTACAGACACAGTAAAAGCTTTAATAGCTAAAGAAAATAATTAATCCTAGAAATAACTAGGGCTGAAAAATATATGCTTTAGGAAGGGAAGAGACTAGAAATGAAAGAAATTTTAGAAAGTATACTAAAAAATATTGTTGAAAATACAAATGCAATATCAATACAACAAGTAGAAAAAGATAAATTAATAGTTTTCGAAGTAAAAGTTGCACCTGAAGATATGGGAAAGGTTATAGGAAAAGAAGGAAAAATAGCTAAAGCTATTAGAAATATTCTAAGAGCAATTGGTGCTAAAGAGCATAAGAAAGTTACAGTTGAATTTATAGATTAGAAATAGGAGTTTTATTATATGGACGACTTTCTAGAAATAGGTCAAATAGTAAATTCATATGGAATAAAAGGTTTTTTTAAAGTAGTACCATTTACAGATGATATTACAAGATTTAATAATCTAAAAAACATATATATTGAAAGAAATAAAAAATTAGAGAGCAAGGAAATTGAGGAAGTTAAGTATCATAAAAATCTAGTTTTATTAAAAATAAAAGGAATAGATGATATAAATGATACTGAACAATACAAAAACTGTTATTTAAAAATAGATAGAAAAGATGCTATTGGACTTCCAGAAGATACTTATTTTATAACTGATTTAATGGGAATAGAAGTATTTACAGAAGAGGGAAAACATTTAGGCAATATAGTAGATATATTTCCAACAGGAAGTAATGATGTATATGTTGTAAAAGACGAATCAGGAAATCAAATTCTTTTACCTGCAATAGGAGAAGTAATAAAAAAAGTAGATGTTACAGCTAGAAAAATGATAGTTAAATTAATATCAGGATTGATTTAGGAGAAATATATGAAGTTTAGTATATTAACGCTTTTTCCTGAGATGTTTTCAGCACTAGATGAAAGTATAATAGGAAGAGCAAAAGAAAATAAACTAATAGATATTGAACTAATAAATATTAGAGACTTTTCAAAAGATAAACACAAAAAAGTGGATGATACTCCATATGGTGGAGGGGCAGGAATGGTGTTAATGCCAAATGTTGTATATGATTCATATAAATCAATAAAAGACGAAAACGCAAAAGTCATATATTTATCCCCACAAGGAAAAGTACTGAATCAATCCAAAGTAAAAGAACTTTCAAAAGAAAATCATCTTATATTACTATGTGGGCACTATGAAGGAATTGACCAAAGAGTTATAGATGAAATTGTTGATGAAGAAATTTCAATAGGAGATTATGTTTTAACTGGTGGAGAATTACCTGCTATGGTCTTAATTGATTCAATATCAAGATATGTTGATGGTGTATTAAATAAAGAATCAACACAAGAAGAATCATTTTCTCAAGGATTATTAGAATATCCACAATATACAAGACCAGAAATATTTTTAGGAATGGAAGTTCCAGAAATCTTAAAAAGTGGGCACCATGAAAACATAAATAAATGGAGAAAAGAAAAAGCGTTAGAAATAACAAAGGTCAAAAGACCAGACTTAATAATAAAAAAGGAGGATTAAAAAATGGACATAATAAAAGCCATTGAACACGAACAATTAAAGGATACAGTTCCAGTATTAGATGTTGGAAATACTGTTAGAGTTTCTGTTAAAATTAAAGAAGGCGAAAAAGAAAGAATACAAGTCTTCGAAGGAATTATAATAAAAAAACAAGGTGGAGGATTAAACGAAACATTCACTGTAAGAAAGATTTCTTATGGTGTAGGAGTTGAAAAAACATTCTTATTACATTCACCAATGGTAGAAAAAGTTGAGGTTGTAAGAGTAGGTAAAGCTAGACGTGCTAAATTAAACTACTTAAGAGACAGAATAGGAAAAGATGCTAAAACTAAAGAGAAAATTGGAGCAAGAATAGAAAACAAAGTTGTAGTTTTAAAAGAGGCAATTGAGGAAAATGCTGAACCAGTTGAAGAACCTGCTAAAGAAGAGGAAGTTGTAGAAAATATTGAAACTGTAGAAGCAACTGAAACAACTAATAATGTTGAAAAAGCAGAAGTTGTAGAACAAGAGAAAACTACTGATGAGAAAAAATCAGAAGAATAATAAAATTATACTAATATAAAAAGGACATTGTTGAACCATACTACAAAAAGTAGAGTTCAATAGTGTTCTTTTTATATTAGTATAGAAAAAATCATTATAATATGTTGAAATTTATAAAGAAACATAGTATAATATAACATGAGGAGAAAGTAAAATGAATCAAATTTTAATTACAGATAAAGTTATTGTTACTAAGGAAATGCGTAAAAAAAAGAACTTTTATAAAAGAAATATAATTTTATCAGTTTTTCTAATGGTTATTCTATGTTCATATTATGTGTATGCAGAATATGATAGGAATAGATATGAACAAAAATCGCAAACCATTCTAGATGATTTAAGTATTGAAGGTACACCTGTTGAAGAAGATAATACTACTATGGATTATTACGCATTTACAGCAAGTAATTCAATTGTAATAGAAGATGATATATTAAAAATAATTTTAGGTGGAGCATCAGAAACAGCAGAGGAAGTAAAACTAGGAAATATATTGAAAAATGTTAGAAATGCTGTTGAAGAAAATTCAACACAAGGACAAATACCTAGTGAATATACAACAGAAGATGGACAAACATATTCAGCTGATGCCATAGTAAGAGTACCAAGTTTAGGAATAGAGTATCCAGTATTATCAAAGTGGTCAGAAGAACTGCTAAAAATATCTGTAAATAAACTTCATGGACCAAATCCAAATGAAGTTGGAAATTATGTAATAATAGGACATAACTATAAAAGTGGAAAAATGTTTGGAAAATTAAAGTCTATTAAGATGGGTGATATAATTGAACTTACAGACTTAACAGGAAGAACTATAAAATATGTTGTATCAGAAAAATATGTTATAGAGCCTACAGATACAAGTTGTACAACTCAATTAACAAATGGAAGAAAACAAGTAACACTTATTACATGTTCTAACTCTGGAAGCAAGAGACTAGTAGTACAAGGATATGAGCAAGAATAAAAAGGAGAAAAGAGGGAATAATATGGTAAAAGAGGATACAAAAAAAGCTAACCCTAAAGAGGAGGAACCAATGAAAATTTATGATAAATACATGTATAAAAGTCAAGAAAAAATAAAAAATATTGTACTTATAATAGCTGTATTTATAATAGGATTTATAGCAGGGTATGCATCTGAAATTAATACTATTAATAAATTAAATAAAGAGATAAATGATTTGCAAGAAAATGTTTCTTCAGATCAAAATAATTAAATAAAAATACAATTGTAGGGCGAGACCTTGTGTCTGCCCTAAATTTGTTAATAAATAAAACTAGAAAGGAATGATTAAAATGTCAAAAACATTATGGAAGCCGGGAACATTTGAATATCCAATACCAGCAGTAATGGTATCATGTGGAGATATGAAAAAATCAAATATAATAACAGTAGCATGGACGGGGGTAATATGTACTAATCCTGCAAAAGTATACATATCTGTAAGACCAGAGAGATACTCATACAACATAATAAGAGAATCAAAAGAATTTGTAATAAATCTCACAACAAAAGAATTAGCTTATGCAACAGATTGGTGTGGAGTAAAATCAGGAAGAGATGTTGATAAATTTAAAGAAATGAATCTAACCAAACAAAAGGCCAACTTCGTAAAATGTCCAATGATAGAAGAAAGTCCTGTATCAGTAGAATGTAAAGTCACAGAAATAAAAGAATTAGGAAGTCATCATATGTTTATCGCAGATGTATTAGGAATAAATGCAGATGATAAATATATAGATGAAAATGGGGCTTTTGATATATCAAAATGTGACTTAATAGCATATGCTAATGGTGGATATTATCCATTAGGCGATAAAATAGGAAAATTTGGGTTTTCAGTACAAAAAAAGAAGAAGTAAACTAAGAATTTACAGAAATTACCATCACAAAACATATTGACAGTAATACAGAAAAATGATAAGATAATATAGACGCTGATAAGAGCAAAAGGATATTAATAAGAGTATATTATAAAGTATACAAACTAGTAATATGAAAAACATGATAAAATAGCAGAGAAATTACTGGTTTTTCTTATGCCCAAAAGAAGTAAAATGAAGATAAAAAAGTAGCAAAAAAAGAAAACGAAAAAATATAAAAAAATATTTCGAAAATGTAGTGTTACAATTGATGTGAAACAAAAATAATAGTAAAAAAGTGATTCA
>CAPZDM010000018.1:15047-26849 GCA_948745425.1 uncultured Clostridia bacterium | reverse complement strand
TAAAGTACGCCATATGTTTAATAAAAAAGAAAATTAAGTTACTATTCGCTAAATTTATTAGCAAAAATAAAACAATAGTAACACAACTATTGTTTTATTTTTAATCTTGTTCAACATCATCAAATAAAGAATCGTTGAAAAATTCTGATAAGCTAATTTCAAAACCCTCACAAATATGTAATAATGTTTTTAAAGTAAGCAATTCTCTTTTAGCATTCATAAAAGTAGAAAGTGTAGACATAGGTATACCAGTTCTTTTGTATAAATGCCATAGTTTCATATTTTTTTCTTTTAATAATTTTTTTATTCTTTTTCTTATAGCGTCTGATAATTTCATTTTATTCACCCAAAAAAATTATAACAAGATACAAGGACAATATAATTTACTCGAGTAAAGGTTTTTTAAAAAAACTTTACTTTTGCGAAGTAATTTATTGCAGTAAAGTAGTTTGTGTGCTAAAATTTAAAATAGTTTACTTGAGTAAAGTTTTTTTATTTTTATGACACATTTCGACAAAAACATAAAAAGCAATATAGTATAATATGTCGAAGAAAGAAAAAAGTTTATAAAGATAGGAGAGTAATTTTATGAAAAGTACAGGAATTACAAGAAAAGTTGATGATTTAGGAAGAATAACAATTCCTAAAGAAATTAGAAGCCAATTTAAAATTTATGAACAAGATCCTTTAGAAATATTTGTAGATGGAGAAAAGATAATATTAAAAAAATATGCAGAAAACTGTATATTTTGTAATAGTAAAAAAGTGCAAACAAAAATTGAAGGACAATTAGTGTGTGATAAATGTATAGAAAAAATATCTAAATTAACGAAGTAAATTATTTTTTTTATTTATTATTGCACGAATATCGTGCAATAAAGAATGGAGGAAAAAGATTATGATAAGAATAGTTGTAGCAGATGACAACAAAGTTTTACTAGAACATATTGTAAAAGCATTAAAAAAGAGTGATAAAATAGAGGTAGTTGGAATTGCAAATGATGGAGAAGAAGAATTGAAATATATAATGCAATTTAATCCAGATGTTGTAATTACTGATATAGAAATGCCTAAAAAAACAGGGGTAGAAGTTATAGAAATTGTAAAAGAGTTTGAAAAAGTACCTGAATTTATTGTAATTACTGGTGGGGCAAGTATAGATATAATGAAAAAACTATATTCTTTACCTGTAAAAAATATCTATAATAAGCCAGTAGATATGGAAAAGCTAGTTAATGAAATTGAATCAATTACAGAAATAGAAAGTAGAGAAGAAATAATTAACAGTAAACTAGCTGAAGAAAATAATTTTTTCAAGAAAATAGTAAGTTTTTTCAAGAAATAATAAAAAATCCAGAGAAAATCTGGATTTATTTTTTTATTCAAGTTCTTTTTCTGTTCCAGAATAAAGTTCGTCTAAACTTATATTGAAAACTTTAGCAAAAGCTAAAGCTTCATAATCTCTAACAATTCTTTTATTATATTCAATAAGATAAATATCAGAATGATATAAGTTCAAACCAAATAAGTCTAGTTTTTGGCATAGTTCTTCTTGTGTATATTTATTAGCTGTTCTATATTTTTTTACATTCTTGCCAATAATATTAGATTTTGAATTAAGTCTTTTGGCTCTCATATACTCTCATTCCTTTCTTTCTATATACATTTTTCCCAATTTTATTATAAAAAAATCATTTTCTTGCACGAATATCGTGCTAAAAGAATTATAGAAGTCAAAAAATGCAAATATCAAAAAACAAATGGAAAATTTTGTAAAAAATATCCGTCATCTTACACATTTCGACAAACTTTTAAAACCAAATGTGCTAATATAAAAAAGTATAAGCACGAAAGATAGTATAAAAAGGGAGGAATAAGACGGATTGCAAATTAAAAAGGTATTCAAAAAGCAAGTTATAAAAAACTAATATTTGTTTTTTGTTATTTTTAAAAGATAATCAAATAAATGAGCTACCTAAATACCAGATTATCTAAAGATAAACGAAACGAGATTATATTTTAGCGTAGTGTTGTTCTATTGCTTATTACTATAATTTCAAAGTAAATACTCTACGCTATGCAAGGAGTATGGGTAGTGAAATTAAAAGAAGAAGTTTTTTTTAATAATTACATAGAAAAAGAAGTCAAATTTACAAGGAGTAATTTTGACTTCTTTTTTATATTGTATATAAAAATTATTCTTCTTTTTAATTGTGGCTGTGATAGTCCACCTCTATTCAATAAAAAACAAAATTGAATGGAGGAAAAAATGAAAGAAAAAAAAGATATATTTGAAGAAAATACAGAATACAAAGACGATATTGTATTTGCTAGATACATAAATTATATGAGAACAGCTTTATTACATAAAAGAATTGATTATTTAAAATATAAGAAGTATTTGCTAGATAAGGAAATATCTATGTCTAATAATGAATGGGAGATTTTGTCTAATACAGATAAATTTGCTTATTCCTTTTTGGGTGAGGAAATCTGTAAAAATGAAGAATTGACAAAGGCAATAAAGAAACTAACTGAAAAGCAGAGAAAAGTAATCATACAGTATTATTATAAAAATAAGAAATTGAAAGAGATAGCAAAAGGAATGAATATAAGTGAAAGTGCAGTAGGAAGATTAAAAACAAAAGCTATTGGAAAGTTAAGAGATTATCTGGAGGTAGAAAATGAGAAATAAAACAAAATTTTATGAGTTGTTGTCAAAAGCTAAAACAGACGAAGTGTCATTGATTTTAGCAATAAATAAAATAATGCCGTTAATTGATAAATATTCTAAAAACGAAAATAGAGAAGTGGATCAAGAACTAAAGAGTTATTTAATTGAATATGCAATAAATGTTATAAAAGATGAAAACTTTGCAGAGAAATTAGCAAAATAAAAAAATTAAAAAATTTTAAAAAAAGGTCAAGTTTTTCATTTTTCAATCGCTGTTAAAGATGAGAGGGCAATAAATAATATTGTTTTTTCTTCAAAAATGAAATTATACAGCACATTGAAAAGTGAATAACGATTCGTTAGATACAGTCCTTTGATTACTTGAGCTAGTAATATTTTATTACTTAAATATTAGCTTGCAACTAATAAGGCGAAGATGAGTGTAAAAGGAAAGAAACTTTTGTATAGTCATAGCACGAGCGTGAAAAAACCGTCCCACGCAATGAGTACAAGTCGGTTGAAAACGGACAGGGGTATGCCGAATACCACCTATGAAGATGTAGCAAAACATCTGTCTAATGAATTATGAAAAGGTATAAAAATAAAACAATAAGAACTCTAAAATTAAGGTAAGCAATATCAATATACCTCCAAAACATTTTAGAGTTCTTTTTAACATACGAGAAAGGAAAACCAAACAATGATATTAAGAATTTTACTAATAGATATGTTTATAATTGCTATTTGTATGTATTTATTGCTATTAGGTGCAAGTAAATGCAAAACAGCTGAAGAAATAGAAATGGAAGATAAAGAACAGATGGAACAATTAAAAAATAATTGTAATTGCAGGAGGCAAAAGAATGATAAATAAAATTAGAAGAAATGAAATATATCTTGCTAATTTAGGAAATACAGTAGGAAGTGAGGAAAGAGGAATAAGACCAGTTCTAATTATTCAAAATGATATAGGGAATAAACATAGTCCAACAACAATAATTATTCCAATAACAAGCAGACTAGAAAAACAGAATAGTATTCCTACACATATAAAAATAAAAGCATTTGGCAAAATGAGATGTAAAGCTACCATAATGGCAGAGCAAATAAAAGTGATAGATAAAAGAAGACTTATAAAACGCATAGATATATTGCCACAAAAATATATAAACGCAGTAGATAGAGCTATAAGAATAGCTACTAATTTACAAAAAATAAATTACAAGTCCAATAGGGCTTGTTTTTAATTAGGAGGAAATTTTAATGAAAAAGAATATAAAAAATAAAAAGTACACTATGAAAGAGGCTGTTAGCTACTATATTTTAGGTTATAAAAGGTATGAACAAAATATAAATCAAAATGGATTAGAAGATATACTGAAAGATATAGCAGAAGTAGCACAAGAAAATTTGAATAAAGAAGAAATAACAGGAGTTAATACTGAATTATTAAATAGAATCAACTTTGACTGGCAATTATCTTCAAACGATTTTATTGCGTATGCAGTTTGTATTTTCTATGTATTGATAAATAGAGAAATGCAGATAACAGATGAGAAAATAGTTAAGGAATTTTTAAAACAATTACATTCACACCACCCAAGAAGAATAATGAAAGAGGCAGAAATTATAGCAGAGCAGATATTTCCAGAACTAAAAGAAGATAAACGGAGCTGATGTGAAATGAGTTGTAATTATAAAGTGGAGTGTATTACACCAAAGGAAATATCAGAAGAACAATTACAAAATATTATTTGTTCAAAAATCGCAAATGTGATAATTAGTGAAGAAAAAGAAAATTGCACATTTGTTGAGCAGTCTAAAAAATAATATACTGACTGACAAGAAAGGGTTGATTGAATAATATGATTGTAGAAGTTGTTAAAGAAAACAGAATAAAAAAGTATTCTTCATATCAAGAGATTGACACTTTGGAATTAAGAAAGATAAAAGAATTATTAGACGAAGAAAGTTTAGAATATGTATCTTCTAATGTCAGAAATATATTAAAAATAACAAAAGAAAATTCTAGCGACTGTTTTTCCGTGCAAAAGGGGACAAACAATATAAGAAGTGGATTCCGAGTAATCTTATACATTCGTTTATCAGAGGAGGACGGAGATTTAATTGATGGAGATATAAGTAGAAGTATTAGAAATCAATTATTGCTTTTATTAGACGAATGCAGAAAGAGAGGTTGGAAAGTAGTTGCAATATTTTGTGAGGAGGGAATATCTGGGGCAGACAATAACAGACCAGAGTGGAATAAGTCATTAAAATATTGCGAGTGTAGAAGAACAGAAATAGTTTTATGCAAAAGTCAGTCAAGATTTTCAAGAAGTATGGAAATGATAGAAACTTATTTGCATACAAAATTTATGGAATGGAATATAAGATTTGTTGGTTTGGTAGATAGTGCAGATACAGCAGTAAAAGGAAACAAAAAAGCAAGACAAATAAATGGACTTGTTAATGAATGGCAAGTAGAAGACCAGTCAATAAATACAAGAGAAATATTAAAAAACAAAAAGGAAAATGGTTTATATGCAACAGCGTGGATGCCTTATGGATATATAAAAGATCCAAAGGACAAGTACCACCTAATAATTGAAGATGAGGGAGCAATGGTTGTAAGAAGAATTTTTGACGATTATTTAAAGGGAATGGGTGCAGAGAAAATAGCAACAGCTTTAAATGAAGAAAGAATACTCCCTCCATACGAGCATATGAGAAAAATTGGACTAAAAATAAGATATGATAATGCTAAAAAGATAATAACTTACCAAACTGAAAAAGAAGAAACAATAAAGTCTATATCAGACAAATTTTATATAAATTTTCAAGAAATTATCAATGCGAATACTTTTTTAGAAGATAATGAGAATTTTATAGAAACAAATTCTAAAATAGAAGAACGAATTTTAAAAGAGGGAATATTACTAAAAATTCATCAAAGAAGTATTTGGACAGCAAAAGGAGTAAGAAGTGTTATAAAAAATGAGGCATATACAGGGTGTCTAGTATTAGGAAAATATCATAATAAAAGCTATAAAGATAAAACTAGAGTTGCAGTTTCAAAAGACGAATGGATTAGAGTTCCACATTGCCACGAGCCAATTATAGATAGGAATAAATGGTTAATGGCAAATGATAGATTAGAAAGTAACAACAAAGGCAGAAATAAGCCACAAAAAAATGGAAACCTAATGGAATATAGTAAAAAAGTTTATTGTATGTGTTGTGGTAGAGCTTTTCAAAAATCGGCAGGACTTAAAAATGATAAAAATAATTATTATTTAAGATGTAAAGCAATTCGTTCAAGTGAAACAGGAGCATTTTGTGATAATAGAAAAACTTTAAAAAAGTCAGAATTAGACCAAATATTATTAGAAAAGATAAATGAACAAATAAAAAAATATTATGATTTATCAAAAGTAGAAAAAAACTATTATGAAAATAAAGTAAATGATGATGTTAGTAAAGAATTAGAAATACTAAATTCTGAAAAAAACGAAATTCAAGCTACAATTTATAAAAAAACAGATATGTTGAGCTTACTATATGAAGATAGAACAAATGGAGTTATTACAGCAGACGAATTTATTATGATAAAAAATAAAAATAATGTTGATATAGAAAATTTAAAAGAAAGATTACTAAAAATAGACGAGAAGATATTTCAATTAGAACAAAGAAAAGGCAAAGAATTAAGAAGTAAAGAATTATTTACTAAATATAAAAAGGTAAAAAAAATAGATAGAACAATTATAAACGAATTTGTAGATAAAATATATGTAGGAATATATGACAAAGAAACAGAACAAAGAGAAATAAAAATTGTTTGGAATATAAAAGAATGTTAAAAGATTGGTGGTTTTCTAATTATGATAGTGAAAGTTATAGAAAAAAAAATAAAAAAAGATACTAATATCGAAATAGTAAATGATACATTAGAATTAAAACATATAAAAGAATATATCAATGAAGATGATTTAGAATATGTTTCTCAAAATATTAGAAATTTACTAAAAATAAATAAAATAAACAGTCCGAACTGTTTTGATTTTCAAAAAGTTAAAACAGATAATAGCATAAGAGTAATACTTTATATAAGATTATCAGAGGAGGACGGAGATTTATTAGAGGGAGATGTTAGTAAAAGCATAAAAAATCAACTATTATATTTACTAAATGAATGTAAAAAGAGAGGTTGGAAAGTAGTTGCAATATTTTGCGAAGATGGTATTTCTGGAGGAGATGACAGTAGACCAGAGTGGAATAAGTCATTGAAATATTGTGAATGCAGAAGAACAGAAATAGTTTTATGCAAAAGTCAATCAAGATTTTCAAGAAGTATGGAGATGATAGAAAAATATTTGCATAATAAATTTATGGAGTGGAATATAAGATTTGTAGGGTTAGTAGATAATGCAGACACATCTGTAAAAGGTAATAAAAGAGCTAGACAAGTCAATGGTTTAGTAAATGAATGGAATTTGGAAGACCAATCTATAAATGTAAGAAAAACAGTAAAAGGCAAAAAGGAGAATGGCTTGTATTGTGTTTCAAATTCGCCTTATGGGTATAAGAAAGATCCGAAAGATAAAGAACATTTTATAATAGATATTGAAGCCTCAAAAGTAATAAAAAGAATATTTGAAGAATTTTTAGGTGGTAAAGGCTGTTATGAAATTGCAAAAGGATTAAATAAAGATAAAGTACCTACAAGAATAGAGCATATGAATAGAAACGGAATAAATATAGGTTATTCGCATAAACAAAAAATACTTAATTATAAAACAGAAGAAAATGATACAATAAGAATAATTGCAGAGAAATATAATGCAAATTATGAAGATATTATAAAAAATAATAATTTTTCTAATTACTCATTAGACACAAAAATTGAAAATTTTATAAATGAAAAGCTAGATAAAGGTATAACATTAAAAATTCCTAAAAAACTAATGTGGGAAGATGGACATATTAGAGCTATTTTAAAAAATGAAACTTACACAGGTTATTTAGCATTAGGAAAACACAAAAATAAGAGTTACAAAGATAGAACAAAAGTAGTTATACCAAAAGAAGAATGGATTAGAGTTCCAAACTGTCAAGAGGCAATAATTACAAGAGAACAATGGAAATTAGCAAATGAAAAATTGAAACAAAATCAACAAAAAGTTATATCAACAAGAAGTAATATACCTAATAGATATGTAAAAAAAGTTTACTGTTCGTGTTGTGGTAGGGCTTTCCATACAGGAAAAAGAAATAAGAATAAACCAGAGGAATATCACTTAAATTGTAGAACAGGAAATAAAATAGGATTTTATTGTGATAATAAAAGATATATAGATAGTGAAGAATTGGACAAACTGTTATTAGAAGAAATAAATAAGCAAATAAAAAAGTATTATGACTTTGATAAAATAGAACAGAGTTATAACAATAAAAAATTTGATTCAAAAATAGATAAGGAATTAAAAGCCTTAAATGATAATAAGGCAAATATAGAATATTTAATTAGTAATAAAGCCAATGCACTTAATATATTATATGAAGATAGAAGTAACGGAATAATTACAACAGAAGAATTTATAACATTAAAGAATAAAAATACATTAGATGTAGAAGAATGTAAAAAAGAAATAAATAATATTGAAAATAAAATATTTGAATTAGAAAAAAAGAAAAAAGAAGAAATTAGCCACGAAGAATTATTTGCCAAGTATCAAGAAATTACAGAAATAAATAGAACAATAATAGAACAATTTGTAGATAAAATATATGTAGGCAAATATGACGAAGAAACTAATTTAAGAGAAATAAAAATAAAATGGAATTTGAAAGAAGAATAGTGTAACAGCTATTCTTTTATTCATTTTAAAATAGTAGCAAAATTTGGGATAAGGAATTGAATCAGACCATTGCCAAGGACTAATTGCAGTATTAGACTCATTAAAAGTAAAAAATATAATCATATCCAAGCAAGCAGAAAAAGTATATAACTATGAAAAGATAATGGAAATAGCAGTAAAAAAGAAGATAAATCTCATGGTAGTAAAAAGGGGAGATATTATAAATGTGGATAACAATGTGGAAATAAAAATTATTTATCCAGAAAGTAAACTGTATTTTGATGATATAAATAGTAATTCCATTGTTGCAAAACTTACTTACAATAAATTTACAATGTTATTTACAGGAGATATAGAAAGTAAAGCAGAAGAAAGAATAGTTAATATCGCACAAAATGAACTAAAATCTACCATATTAAAAATAGCACATCATGGGTCAAAAACATCAAGCACAGAAGAACTATTAAAAGCAGTAAAACCACAAATTGCATTAATAGGAGTAGGAAAAGACAATAAATTTGGACACCCAAATGAGAGTGTTATAGATAGATTAAAAGAGAAGCGGAGTAAGGATATATAGAACAGATGAAAATGGAGAAATAACGATAAAAGTTAATAAAGAAGGAAAGATTTGGTTAAATAAAATGTTAAATTAAAGTCGAAATATTTAAATATTACAATTCTGTAATATTTGATGAAATGCCCCTGAATAGCAACTAAAAATAGTTGCACAAGTATAAAAGGAGTGATATAATAATATGAGTAAAATAGACAAAGATATAGAGAGACTAAAATCAAAACCAAGAGATTTTACATATGATGAAGCAAAAAGGATATTAAATAATTTTGGATTTATTGAAAATACTAAAGGTAAAACATCTGGATCACGAGTTGCTTTTACAAATAATAATAACACAAAAATTTATTTACATAAGCCACATAATGGAAATACATTAAAGCCATATCAAATAAAGGAATTGTTAATGAAATTAAAAGGAATGGAGGGATTTTAAATGAACAGTATAATGAAATATAAAGGATACTGGGCAGAAATAAAATATAGTGATGAAGATGAATGCTTTTGTGGGATTATAGAAGGGTTAAAAAATGTAAGTATTTCATTTGAAGGAGAAACTGTAAAAGAATTAAAAAAAGACTTTAAAGCAGCAATAGATCATTACCTAAGTGTATGCAAAGAGGAGAAAGAAGAACCAGAAAAACAATGTAAAGGTTCATTAAATGTCAGACTAGGAGTGGATCTTCATAATAAAGCAAAAATAAAATCAATAGAAAAACATATTTCAATTAACGAATTAATAAAGGAGGCAGTAACTTTATACTTAAAAAACTCATAAAATAATTAATCTTATCAAATATTACAAAACATAAACAAAATTGTAATAAAAATGTAATATTTTAAAGGATAAAGAAAAAAGATAGAATTTTCAAAGGAAAAGGGGAATAGTTTTACTGACAGACTATTATATACAAAAAAACGATATTGACAATAAAAAATAAAAATGTAAAATATAGTAAAGACATTAAAGTATTACTTATACTCATAAGATAATCCATATAGAGATACTAATGAATATAAGAGAAATACATAAGATATATTAAACTAAAGAAAATAGAAAAAACAAATGAAATATTAAAATAACAAAAGATTAATGAAAAGGGTACGTAAAAACGTGTCCTTTTCATTATAAATGCCTGTTCTTCTCTAAGATAGTAACAATAAAAGTAATGCCATAAACAATAATTGATCATTAACTTCTTCTTGATACAAGAAAAATAACAAACACAAAATCAAAATATCATCAAAATATAGACGTATTCCAAAAATATCAAAAAACTGTTCATTAGAAGAACTTGTAGAATCAGAAGAAACAGAATCTGTATTATTACCCAAACCAGACTGTAGAGGAGAATCCTGTGTTTGCCAAGTTTTATGAGAAGTTTTATTATTATAATTCTTATAATAATTATTATTTGAAACCGAAGAACCAGTATTATTAGCTATATTATGCTGAAGGCCATTATAATATGGATTTCTATAAGGATTATAAAACATAGGAAATCTAAAAGATGGAAAAGGTGGCATCATTTTACACTCTCACCACCATTTGGTTTCAAGATATCCATAACTTTAGTCATATTAAACAATTGAATATATTGATCTACCTTAGATTTTCTGCTCTCTTTTAAATATGGCTTTAATGAGCGAAGAAGATTAGCCCTAGGGTCTTCAGAAGAATTCATCTTTTCAAAAATAGACTTCATTTTTAAAATGGTTTCAATATCTATATTAGGAGTAGAAGAATTAGAATTTGATGAAGCATCAGAATTATTATTAGAAGAACCATCAGACTTTAAGTTATTAACAATGTTTTTTATATCATCTGGAATATTTCCATCATTAATCATTTTAGATATATTCTTTATCATATCAGACATTTCAGCTTCATCCATTTAATATTCCTCCTCATTATTATCCTATCAATATTTGAGAGATAAATCTCACATATTAGCAATTCATATGTACTATTTCTTATTATTGTTGTTGTTATTATTATTTAACATTTGTTGTACTTGATTAAGACCTTTTTCCAATTGACTCTTATCCATCTTAGAAAGCATTTGCATAAGCTTACTCATATCTATGTTATTTTCGTTCATTAAACATCATTCCTTTCCTTGAAGCACCAAACCAAATTTAATAGCTTCTTTAAAATAAATATATGCCATAATATGCAATTAAATACAAATGTGTGAATAAGAAATTATGCAATATTTTATAAGCATCCATTTATGTATGAATTGTAACAAAGAAAAAAAATAAGGATACCAAAATAATATGACACATATATAGAAACAGAACTTACCTGAAATAACTATTTCCCTAAGAGAAAATCCCATAAACTTAAAATATTACAAAAATATAATATAAATGTTATAAAAACTTAAAGAACAAAACCCATTTGTCGATAATTGTAAAACCGTAAGAAAAAAGGTAAAAATCTGGAAGAAAAATTTACATAAAAACTTAAAAAATACTCAAAAATGCTTGAAAACACTAACAAAATAAAGTATAATAGTATTATATGGGATTATATGTATTTTATATAGGATATATATTATAATTTCGTGAGAAATTTATGAAATAAATTTCGCTCGATATTTATACAGAATACCATGAAATGGGATTTTTGTATATATTATAATTTCGTGAGAAATTTATGAAATAAATTTCGCTCGATATTTATA
>CAPZDM010000018.1:0-14947 GCA_948745425.1 uncultured Clostridia bacterium | reverse complement strand
TATATATTATAATTTCGTGAGAAATTTATGAAATAAATTTCGCTCGATATTTATATAAAATACATATGGGATTATATGTATTTTATAGGGAGGAAAACCAATATGAACAAGAAAATTTTTAGTAAAATACTAGCAATTATGTTAGCATTTACTCTAACCCTTTCAAACTTTATTTTCTTAGCAGTATATGCTACAAACGTAAACTACGAAACACAAGAAACAAACATCAATAATACAGATATAAGCTTTGATGCATACTTCATTTCTGAAGAAGGAAACAAAATCCACACCAAAGTAACAGAAATGAATAATAATGAATTAAAGCTATTTTTAAGTGTTTCTGTAACAAAAGGATACTTAAAAGATGCAGTAATATCAATAAGTAATACTAACTTCAAACTAGTAAAAGGAGAAGAATTACCAACAGGAGTACAAAGTATTGATGTAGAAGGAAACAGAGTAATACTAAACCAAATAAATAAAGGAGAAGCAAGAGAAATTGAATTACCAATAGAAATAGTAAAAGACGAAAAATTTAATTTAGATAATTTCTCTAAAGATGCTAATGTTAAATTAACAGGAACATTTGTAAACAATTCTGGAAAAGAAATAAAAGTAGAAAAAACAATAATAGTTAATTTAGCATTATCAGAACAAGCAGAAAGTTACTTAAGTGGTAAAATCTCCAAATATACAGTTTTTGAAGAAGAAAGTAAGAAAAAAGCACTACTTCAATTAACAATATCATCAAAAGTTATAGATAATTTATTACCAGTAAAATCAACTCAAATAGCTATACAAGTACCAAACTTATTTGGACAAGTTGCAGAAAAAGTAAGTGTAACTTCATCAAGTACTAAAGCAACAAATGGAAACAATGGAACAGATTTTAATGATAATAACTATACATATTCAGATGGAATTATTTTACTAAAAACAATGAATGAACCAAATAGTAATAACGAAGTAAACTGGGTAAAAAACTCTACAGACGAATATATAATAAACCTAGTTTATTCAGTAGGGGCACCGTTTGGGGGAATGCCCGTTAGAGATGACACCACTGTGCCAAAAGAAGACAAAATACAATTAACAATGGCATCTAGATTATCACTATATAACAATGAAGAAAAGCAAATTGATAAAGAAGTTAGTGGAGAACTAAACTTACCAGAAGCATCAGATGGAGTTGTATCATATGCAATAAATAATAAAGAAAATGAAATTGCAAAAGGATACATGTTAGTTAAAGATGCTATGGGCACAGAATACAAACAAGAAATAAAAGTAAATATTGGATATACCCCTACCCTTAATAATATAGAAATAAGTAAAGACGAAGAAAATTATACAGATGAAGCAGGAAACGTGTATAAAGCAACAACATATTATAAACAAATAGAAGTAAAAAGAGAAAATTTAGTAAAAATATTAGGCGAAGATGGAACTATAGATATAATGTCAGATGGAGTAACACTTGCAACCTTAGACAAAGACAATAGTACATATATATTCGAAGGCGAAGTTTCAAACTTAAACATATTTACAAGTAAACCAGAAAAAGATGGAATATTAATAATTGAAACAGAAAAGTATATAAAATCAGCAGAATATAATGAAGAAATAACAAATAGTATAAACAAATTTACGACATCAATAATAGGTAAAGTAAATTCTATAGAAGAAAAAGCTACTACAGAAACTACATTAGTACAACCAAGATTACAGGTATCAAGTTCAATAAATAGTAGTAATCTATCAACAGTAATAGAAAACGAAAATGTAGAAATAAGAGTTGCATTACAAACAAATAACAATACAAATAGACTATACAAAAATCCAGTAATTGAAATAGAATTACCTTCATACATAGAAAAAATAGATGTAAAAACAATAAATATATTATACAATGCAGAATTAAAAGCAAAATCAGGAGACATTATAACAAATAGTAATGGAAACAAAGTAATAAGAGTAGTACTAGAAGGAGAACAAACAAAATTCAATGATATCTTATCAGTTGAAGGAACAACACTAATAATAGGAGCAAATATAACAGTAGATAAAACAGCACCAAGTATCACAGAAAAGATGAATGTAAGAGTAATAAACAATAATGAAGAAACAGTAGAAACAAATTCAAACATAACATATATGGCACCAACAGGAATAATTACATTAAATAGTATATCAGGATACAATAATGAAGAAAAAGAATTAACATCAATGAGTGGAGAAACACAAACAGGAAAATTAGATATAGCAGCTAAATCAAAGGTAGCAACAGAAAAAATAACAATAATAAATAACAATGATTACACATGTGGAGATGTTTCAATATTAGGAAGAACTCCAGCAGAAGGAAACAAATCATTATCAACAAATTCAGACTTAGGAAGTACCTTCACAGCAGAAATGGTAAGTAAAATAAAACCAGTAGAAGGTATAGAAAATAAAAATGTAGCAGTATATTATAGTGAAAATGAAAATGCTACAAAAGACTTAAACGATAGTAATAATGGTTGGACTGAAAATGCACAAAATCTAGAAAATGTAAAATCATACTTAATACAAGTAGATAGCCAAATGGAAAAAGGAGATAAATTAGCATTTAGCTATGATATAGAAATCCCAGAAGGATTATCAAGACAAGAAAGCACATATAGTGCATATCAAGTTTCATATAAAAACTTAGATGGAGCATTACAGGGAAGGTCAGAAACAGTTTCAGCACCAGTAGTTGGTTTGTCAACAGGAACAGGACCAGAATTAAAAGTAGAATTATCAGCAAATGTACAAAATGGAGCAAAAGTTAAAGAAGGACAAAGAATAGAATACACAATTAAGGTTACAAATATAGGAACAACAGAAGTAAAAGATGTAGAAGTAAAAGCAAAAGTTCCAGCTGGGTCACATTATACTAAATATGAACTTGATTCTACACAATATGTTTATGAAGTAGACTCATCTGTAAAGGAATTTACAGACACAATTAAAAATCTTGCAGTAGGACAAAGCAAAGAAGCAAAATTTATATTAACAGTAGGAAGTATAACAGAATTCGATATAAATCAATTTGTTAAAAGAGAAGATTATGACTCTGATGAAGCTTATAATACTGCTATAAAACAATTATTTGTTAACAGAGCAGACTACGACTCTGACGAAAGTTATAATAAAGCATTAGAAGAAACTAAAGTAGAAGATATAATTAATACATTAAATTCAACAACAGTAGAAGTAGAAGCAAATGCAATAGCATATGATGATAATAAACCTATAACATTTACATCAAATAAAATAGTAAATGAAAAAGAAAAAGGATATTTAGATTTACAATTAAGTATGAGAGAAAACGCAAGATTAGAAGAAGGTACAGATATAATATATGATTTATCTATAAATAAATTAGGAATAGATAATATTAAAAATGTAAAAATAACTTGTGAGATACCAGATGGTTTAAAATATAAATCAAGTACATATAATGAAGAAGAAATGAAACAAGAAATAAATGGTTCAAAAATAACATGGAGTATAGATGAACTTAAATATAGTAATAATATAACATTAGAATTTACTTTAGATGAAATTAAGCAAGATAGAGAAATATCACTAAAAATGTTAGGGACATGTGATGAATATAATGGAACAATAGAAAGTAATACTGAAAAATTTGTAGTAGGAAATCCTAAATTAGAAATCTCACATTCAAGTAGTAATAAAACAGGAAATCTAACAGAAGGAGATGAAATAGTATATACAATTGTAGTAAAAAATACAAGTATAGCTACAGCATATGATGTAACAGTTAAAGATTATCTTTCAGAAGGATTATCTTTACAATCAGTAAAATATACAATGGGAGAAACAACAGATACTTATAAAGTTTCAGGAACAAATTATAATTTAACAAAAGATATACCAGGAAATTCAAGCTTAATAATAGAATTAACAGCAAGAGCTAATGAATTAGGAGAACAAGAAACAGAAAAGACAGTTTCAAACAGATTTGAGGTCCAAGGAAGTAAAATAGATAAACTTTCAAGTTCAACTATTGAGCATAAAATTAATAAAACATCTTACACAATAGATGATAATAATCAAACAATGGAAACAAGCTCAATTTCAGGGGTAGCTTGGTTAGATGAAAACGGAGATGGTATAAGAGATATAAATGAAAAATTCTTATCACAAATACCAGTAATATTAATAAATCAAAAAGGACAAGTAGAATCATCAAGTATTACAGACGAAAATGGAGGATATATATTTAATAATCTACCATCAGGAAACTATATAGTAGTATTTTTATATGACACAGCAAATTATGATGTAACAGCATATGGAATAGGAGAAGCAACAGTAAACAATGATGCAGTATCAATAAATTTAAAAATTGATGGTACACCAACCATATGTGCAGCTACAAATGTAATTAATCTAAGCTCAAATGTATATAACATGGACTTAGGATTAATAGTTAGTCCGAAATTTGATTTGAGTTTAGAAAAAACAATATCAAAAATAACAGTAAAGTCTTCTAAAGGAACAACAACAAATACATATAATAATTCTAAACTAGAAAAAGTAGAAATTCCATCAAAAAATCTACAAGGAGCAACAGTTACAGTAGAATATGCAATAACTGTTACAAACAATGGAGCAATTGCTGGATATGCAAGTAAAATTGTGGACTACCTATCAAGTACAGACCTAAAATTCAACTCTGAAACAAATGCAGATTGGTATTTAGGAACAGATGGAAATATATATAATTCAAGTTTATCAAACAATTTATTACAACCAGGAGAAAGTAAAACTCTAAAATTAGTATTAACAAAACAAGTAACAGAAAATAATACTGGTTTAACAAATAATACAGCAGAAATTTATGAGGCATATAATGATGAAGGAATAGAAGATTATAATTCTACTCCAGGAAACAGAGCACAAAACGAAAATGACTTAGGACAAGCAGATATAATAATAGGACCAAAAACAGGTGTAGTTCTATATGTAGGAATTATAATATTATTTATAACTTCATTAACTATAGGAATATATGTAGTAAATAAAAAAGTGATAAAGAAAATATAGGAAAGGAGGTAGAAAGATGAAAAATAAATTAAGCAAAATAATATTTATAACAATATTTTTAGGTCTAGTTTTATTAGCATTAGGAAGAACTGTAAAGGCTAAAACGAATATAGATGGAAGAGAATATTATACTAAAAATGATATAAGATGGGTTGGATCAGCAGGAAATGGATATATACATGTTGATGGACTAGGAGATTTATATTGTAGAAAACATGGAGCATCTTTAACAGGATATCTAGGAAGGGATAATGTCTTTAGTAAAACAGTAGACACTGGAGCTACATTTTCTTTAACAGAAGATTTTGTACATGCATTATTGGAAGGACAAAAAATGCTTGCATTAGCAGGTACTCCTTGGGCAAATGGTGGAACTCTAAGGGTTTTAGAATTAATACCTCATGGATGGACAACAGTAACCAGAAGAAATGAAGCAGCTTTATATGCTTTTGCAGATAAATATTATACAAACCCATCAGCTTATGTACAAAAAGCACTTTGGCAATTTATAAATAAATATGAAGATGCAAGTTGTAAAACAGAGGGAAGTACATCTCTATTTGATGCAGCAGAATACTATGACCAAAAGTGGATACCTAACAATAAAGCAGATTTAAAAGGAGATCAAACACAGGCAAAATCTAGAGTATTAGGTAATGATTATATTGCAGGACCTTTTACTATAACATATAATACTGCAACATATGATAAAATAATATTTAGTTGGATAGAAAGATATGTAATAAAAGTAACTGATAAAAATGGAAATATTATGAGTACATCAGCAAGCATAACAGATAAAGATGGAAGAGGAATTGGAGAAATTCCAAATGGAAAACCATTTTATATTAAAGTTCCATATAATCAAAATATAGGAAAAATAGGAATAGATGTAACTGTAAAATATATTGACGAAGTTTCAGCACAAAAGCTAGATGTAACATCAATAGCACATGAATTCGGATTTGTATGGGATCCAGATAATATTTGGTATAATGCTCAATTTCATCACGCTGCAGATTGTAAAAGTCAACCTAATGGAGTTAGTAATGGTGAAAGTTGTGGCACTGGTTGTGGTGGATATGTAACAAAAATATACTTTGGTAGTTGTTCAGGTAGAGTAAGACATTTAAGAACTCTAGGTAGTGGTATATATCAAAACATGCGTAAAATTAAAGGAGATGTAAAATATGCTGAATCTACAGTAAGCTTATATACCCCAGTAATCCCATTAGAAATAGAAATAGCAGGTGATGTATGGGAAGATATGCCAGAATCAAAAAGCCAAAAGATTAATGGTATAAAAGACGGCAATGATGTAGCATTAAAAGGAATAGAAGTAAGGCTATACAGAAAAGATACTGGAGAATTAGCACATATAACAAAAGGAACAAACCCTACATTAACAGATGCAAATGGACACTATGAATTCCATGGTGTAAATGCAACATATAAATACTATGTAGAATTTGTATATGATGGAATAATATATACAAATACATATGGTGGAGGAGTACCAGAATATAATACACCTGCATGGAATGCGACTTCTAAAGGTTCAGAAGTAGTAAGTGAAAGAGATGCATTAAACAAAAAGTTTGTAACCATAAGTTCATATCCAATGTCATATAAAGTACCAAGACAAATATTTGATGGAAACTATTTAACAAATGGATATAATAGAATATTTGACTTATCAAAAGATATAGCAAATAAAGATGGTATAGTTCAAAAATATAAAGACGCAGTATCAGTAGCATTACAAAACTATTTAAACTCACATAATAGATTAGATGGTGATGATGCATATATTAGAGAAATATATGGAGCAGTAATAAATAGTGCATCTGATAAAACACAAGCAAAACAAGTATTGCAATATATTTGGGACTGTAGAATAAAAGCTTATGCAGGATATGAATCAGAACAAGACGGTAAAACTCTAAGAGCAGGAGGAAAATATTATCCAGTATATGATAGATTTGCTATAACAGATAATAATGGAAACAGAATAACTGCAAACAATTCAACAACATTATGGCAAGGATATCCAGTAATATATAATGGACAATTACATATAAATTTAGGGCTTATTAGAAGACCTACAACAGACTTAGAATTAACAGAAGATTTACAACAAGCAATAGTATCTATAAATGGACAAGATGAAACATACAGTTTTGGTACATTTGATAAAAAAGGACTAAAAATAAACGGTTCTGATGCACAGATTTCCCAAAATGTTGCAACAGCAGATTACAATTACTCAACAACTTCATCAAAGTTATCATCAGATTTAGCAGGAAATGGAACAGCAGCATATGAGGAAAACTATGCACCAATACAAATGTATATAACATATAGAATTAATGTAAAAAATAAATCATCTATGCCAACAAGCATAAATGAAATAGTAGCATATATAGATACAAACTACTATTCATATAGTGATACTTACACAACCACAGGAGGATATGTATTTGATGGTATAAGAGGAAGCTTCACAAAACCAAAAAATGATACAGAAAGTGAAGAAATAGAATATGATAAACGTGCTATGAAATTAACAGTTTCAGAACATAGTAAATATGGTACAGGTTCAGAAACTGGAGGAAATCTAGGAATAGGAAAAGAATTATTTATACAATTTGGTGAAAACATAATATTAGAAAATAATGAAATGGCATCTGTATATATAACTTATAGATTAGGTGAAAATTCAACATCACATTCTAAATTTAATTGTACATATTCAAATCCAAATAGACCAAATGATGCAAACCATGCATATACAATATTACAAGACTCACTTGAAAAAGGAAATGAGGATAAAAAACTAAGAATATATACAAGAGCAGAAGTAAACTCTTACTCAACATTCTTTAAAAAGACTAACGATGTTAAATCTACACAAGATAAATACACATCATACTATTCATACACATCATTAGTACAAAACAACAAATTAAGTCAATATAGAGCAGCAGGTGTATTAGATGCAGTATCAATACCAGGAAACTTAAATGAAGAACAACTTAGAATATTTAATGAACAAGATAATAAAAAGACAGAAGATGACTGGGATAGAGCATCAGCATTTGTAATAGTAGATCCAAACAGTACAAGAACAGTAAAAGGAAATGTTTGGGAAACAGTAGGTAACCCTGCAAATTACTGGTTAGAAAACAAATCAGCATATCCTAAATATGAAGGAACAAATGGCTCAAAAGACATTACAGCTGAACTTATTGAAATAAAAGATAGAAAAGAAACTGTAAGAGCAAGAACAAAAACAAATGGAGATGGTTCATATGCGTTTACAGAATATATTCCAGGTCAATATGTAGTAAGATTTATATATGGAGACACAGCAAAATATGATACAGAACAATACAGTAATTATACAAAATTTATACTAAATGGTGTAGAATATAAATGTGCATATAATGGACAATTCTATCAATCAGGAAAAGCAAACCCAAATACTAATAGTGAGCAATATCCAGAAAATAATAGATACTGGTATGCAAATGAAACTGATGTTAGATACTCAGATGCATATGATGAAGTAAATAGAAGAATAGAAGTTAATAATCTTTTAAATACTTATAAATATAATGATGTACTAAGTGCATTAAAAAATCCTACAAGATTTATGGCATATGCATATACATCACCACTAGATGTAGAAGTAGAATATGCAAAAGAAAATACAAATGCAGGTGAACAAAATCCAGCATATACAATAGCAAATGTTGACTTTGCTTTAACACCAAGAACAGAATCTAAATTAAAAATCAATAAAGAAGTTACACATTTAAAATTAGTATTACAAAATGGAGTAGTACAATTTGATGCTGATACAAAAACAATTAGAGAGCAAGGAGTTCCAGCAGTAGTACAAGCAGCCCAAGGACATGATATCAATATATCAATGAGTAGTGAACTAGTAAATGGTGCAACACTAGAAATAACATATACAATAACTGTAACAAATATAGGACCAAAAGACACTATAACATACTATACAGATACTCAAATGGAAAATGCAAGCTTAGAGGAATTACAGAAACATGCAGTAGCCTTAGGGTTCTATGAAGAAGACCCAACAAACATTGTTTACTATGAAAGCAAAATGAGAACATATGATAACTACACACGTAATAGTGAAGGAAAGAATGTTCCAAGATTTGCAATAAGAGATGATGCAACATGGGTAAGCTTAATAGAATCAGGAAGAACAGAAATGAAAGATTATAATGTAAACAATAAACAAACAGTGGAAACAACAACTAGAGCAGTAGAAGTAGCAGACTTTGTATCAAATAATCTAAACTTTATAAAACAAAGTTACACAGGAGCAATATTAAATGAAGCCTGGGATTTAGAGACAAGGTCAAAAGAAGAATTTGAAAAAACATATTATAAACAATATGATGAAGAAAAGGCAATGCAACCTATAATAGAAGAATCAAAATCTACTTCATCAAATCAAAAAGAGATGGACTCATCAGAAGTATATGATAGTAATACAATAGTTATATCAAACAATAAAAATGCATTAGTAAATGCAGACTTAAAGAGTGGAGAATCTGTATCAGAAGATATTGTATTATCAAAAGTCATCTCAGTAAACGATAACTCTAGTGATACAAAATCATACAACAACAAAGCAAGAATTATAAAAATCAACAACACTGTAAGTAAAATTCAAGACATGGCAGGAGCAGATGAAAACATAGGACCAAAATTAGTAGATAAATCAGAAAATGTAATAGTATCAGATCCAACAGGTATAGGAAACATATATCTAGGAATAATACTAGCACTAGCAGTAACAGCAATAATTGGAACTGGAATAATACTAATAAAAAAATTTGTAATCAGAAAATAGAACATAGGGGCATGGAAAACCATGCCCCTTTCTTAAATACAACTTGAAATATATGGAAAAGGGGACGGTTCTCTTTTCCACATTTTCGGAAATTGGGACACACCTAAATTGGGGGTTCTTTTTATACACTTTTAAGAACCCTCCGTCAGCCTTCGGCTGCCACCTCCCTTGTTAAAGGAGGTTTCTTGCAAATTCTTCGAAGCCTTTACCATGTATAATTATAATTTTATGCAATTTTTATCACTCCTACAAACCCCAAATTTAACCTAATAAACATATTGAATTTATACAAAGGTTATGCTATTATATTAAATATTATTAATACATGGAAAATAGGAGAACTATTTTTTAAAAGGAGAAAAAATGGTAACAATAATTGGTGGAGGATTAGCAGGTTGTGAAGTAGCTTATCAAATAGCAAAACATGGAATAAAAGTAAAATTATATGAAATGAAGCCACATAAATTTTCACCTGCACATAGTAATCCAAATCTCGCAGAAATTGTATGTAGTAACTCATTTAAATCTAATCTTCATACAAATGCATGTGGACTATTAAAAGAAGAACTAAGACTTTTAGACTCATTGTTAATAAAATGTGCCGATGAAACTAGAGTACCAGCAGGACAAGCATTAGCAGTTGATAGAGAAAAATTCTCAGAACTAATAACTCAAAGGATAAAACAAATTCCTAATATAGAAGTAATTAACGAAGAAATAACACAAATACCTACTGATTCAGAAATAGTAGTAATTGCTACAGGACCTTTAACAACAGATAAACTATCACAAGAAGTAATGAAAATAACAGGAAAGCAAGGACTACATTTCTATGATGCAGCAGCACCAATAGTAGAAAAAGACTCAATAAACATGAATATAGGTTTTCTAGGAGATAGATATGGAAAAGGAGAAGCCTGTTATATTAATTTACCTATGAATAAAGAAGAATATGAGAACTTCTGGAAAGAACTAGTAAATGCAGAAATAGTAGAACTACATGAATTTGAAAAAAGAGAAATCTTTGAAGGTTGTATGCCTGTTGAAGTAATGGCAAAAAGAGGTATAGATACACTAAGATTTGGACCATTAAAACCAGTTGGATTTACAGACCCAAGAACAAACTTAAGACCATATGCAATAGTTCAATTAAGGCAAGATAATAAAGAAGCAAGTATTTATAACATTGTTGGATTTCAAACAAACTTAAAATTCGGAGAACAGAAAAGAGTATTTAGTATGATACCAGGGCTAGAAAATGCAGAATTTGTAAAATATGGAGTAATGCATAGAAACACATTTATAAACTCACCAGAACTATTAGACGAAACATATAATCTAAAAACAAACAAAAACATCTATTTTACAGGTCAAATAACAGGAGTAGAAGGATATGTAGAATCAATCGCCTCTGGAATGGTAGTTGGACTAAATATAGTAAACCAAATACAAAACAAAGAAAAAATAATATTTCCAACAACAACAATGATAGGAGCATTATCAAAATATATAGCAACACCAAACGAAAAATTTCAGCCGATGAATGCTAACTTTGGAATTCTGAAAAGCAAAATTTATTCGAAACAGAGTGACAAAAAAAGAAGATATCAGGAAATGGCAGACATATCAATAGAAAAAATAAAAAATATAATTGTTTACAACAATTTTTATATGTGATATAATTTGACCATATTATAAAGAGAGGTAAAAGAAATGAATCAAATTCTCTACACAATAGAAAATGAAGAAGAAAGCAATAGAATGAAAAGTATAATGTTATTTTTCGGAATAACCATTATAATATTTGGACTTATAATGATATCAATGGGAGCATACAGAATTGTTTCAGCAAAAGCTGCCAAAGAAGAAGCAATAGAAGCTGCGAAAATACCTAACATTAATTTACAAGTAGAAGAAAATAAAGTAAAAGTCAATGTAAATCACGTAAGGCCAATAAAAGAGATTGTATATTCTTGGAACGATGAAGAAGAAACAGTATTATCTGAAAATATGGAAAATTTTAATGGAAATATTACAGAAGAGATAGAAGTTCTAGGAGGAACAAATACTTTAAACATCAAAGTAGTTGATGAAAAAGGAAAGACATCTACAACATCAAAAGAAGTTACTTATCAGGGAACATATATGGACTTATCTGTAGTTGATAACAAAAGCTTAAAAATTGTAGTAACAGATGTAGCAGGATTACAAAGTGTAACATATCAATGGAATTCAGAACAAGAAACAATAGCATATCCAGACGAAAACAACTTAGAATCTTTAGAGATTCTAACAGATATTCCTACTGGACTAAATACAATAAAAATAAAAGCAGTAAATAGAGAAAATGTTATAGAAAATAAAGAAATGCCAATACAAGGAATTACTAAACCAACAGTAAAAATAAGTTATAATGATGAAAGAACAATGCTAGTAATAAAATTAGATGATACACAAGGAATAGAATCATATTCATATTCTTTAAGCAATGCACCAATATCAGATATTGCACAAAATGGAAATATAAGACCAGACTTTAAAGATAAATTAACATTAGTTGTATCAGAATCTAAACAAGGAAATAGTCAAACATCTATAACAGAGCAAATTACATTCCAAAAAGGATTTAGCTATGTAGAAGTAACTATAACAAATACTGAAGGAGTCGAAGAAACCTTCACAGGTTGGTGTGCAAAATAATATGGAGAATTTTATGAAAATAATATATATACTAGATTTCTTCTTTATATATTCCTTTATAGGATGGGTACTAGAAAGTGTATATAAAACAATATGTACAAAAAAACTAGTTAATAGTGGATTTTTAAGTGGAACTTTTTGTCCAATATATGGGATAGGTGCATTAATAATGTACTTATTCTTAAAGTTATGTGATAATCCAATTGCAGTATTTTTATCTGGATTTGTTATATTATCTGTATGGGAATATATAGTATCTTGGGCATTAGAGAAAATGTTTCATGAAACTTACTGGGATTATTCAAATTATAAATTCAATATTAATGGTAGAATATGTTTATTAAACTCTATATTTTGGGGAGCACTAGGAGTAATATTCACATATATTGTACATCCATTTATAGAAAATCAAATAATAAAAATAAATGATATAGTATTAATAGTAATCACAATAATTTTATCAATTGGTATGTTAATAGATTCAATAATTAGTATAATAAACTTAAATAGTATATCTAAGAAATTAGAAGCTATCAAAGATATAAGAAATGAAATAAAATTAAAATTACAAGAACTAAAAGGAGAAAAGAGTACAAAAGAATCTATACAATTAATGATTAATGAATTAAAAGAAAAAGAATTAAAATTAAAAGACAAACTAGTTAAACAAACAGAAAGAATAAGAAAAGCATTTCCAACAATGAAATCAGAAACCTTTAAACAAATAGCAAAATACAGAAGAAAGTAGGAGAAATAAATGAAGAGAGAAATTTATATTATTGATGATGAAAATGATATAATAGTTAACCTAAAAAAGTTATTTGCTAAGGAAAAAGATTATATATTTAAATCTGTAAGAACAGGGCAAATAGATGAAGCTCTAAATAATATACCATCGTTAATAATTATAAATGAGGACTCAATAGAAAGAAAAGTAATAGATGTATGTAAAAAAATAAGAGAAAATGAAGACAACAGTATAACACCAATTATAGTAACAACAGCAAGTGAAAATAAAAGACATAGACTAAATATATTAAAAACTCAAGTAGAATTCATAATAAGAAAACCAATAGATAGTGAATATTTATATTATACTATAAAAAATTTATTAAGACTAATGGATACAAACAGAAGAATAAGTCCATTAACAGGTCTACCAGGAAATGTTCAAATACAAGCAGAAATGAAAAAAAGAATGCTAAAAAAAGAAAACTTCTCCGTATTATATTTTGATTTAGACAACTTTAAAGCATATAATGACACATATGGATTTTTAGCAGGAGACGAAATAATAAGACAAACAGCAAGAACCATATTAAATAATATTAACAATGAAGAAACAATACATAATTTTGTAGGACATATTGGTGGAGACGACTTTGTAGCAATAATTAATGAATTAGAATATGAAGAGATATGTCAAAGTATAATATTAGAATTTGATAATCAAATACTAGAATATTATACAGCAGAAGATAAGAAAAGAGGGTATTTAAAAGTTCCAAATAGAAAAGGAATAATAGAAGAAATACCATTAGTATCAATATCAATAGGAATAGTAGAAGTAGATAAAACTAGATTTAATAATGTACTAGAAATAGGGGAAGTAGGAGCACAAGTAAAACACTTAGCAAAAGTAATACAAGGAAGTGCTTACGCAATAAATAGAAGAAAACAATGAACATTATGTGCTTATCGCATTTCCCTATAAAAATCGACAAAATGTAACAAAACTGAAACCAAAACTTAACAAACAAATAATAAAACATAGAACCTAAGAAAATCCGTAGACAAAAACGGGTTTTTTTGTCATATGCAAAAGAGAGACACTATTTACACAACATTAACCTATATATATAATTACGCTATAAAATTTCAACACATATACATTCAAATAATAAAAAATACTTATTTTAATGAAAATTCGCTTCATTGCACAGAATTTCTAAATAAATGTATAAAACGTGCCTAAATAAATATAAAAACTACTCATAAAATAAAAGGAGGAAAACCTATGAAAAAATATGTAATTATGCCCTTATTTGTGCTATTTATGTTAATATGTGTAATTACAATAATAGCCATTGTAGGGGCGCCCTTTGGGCGTCCGTCTGATGAACCAAACGTATTAGGAACCTCAACAATTATACCAAACGATGAACAAATCCTTGCAAGTGAAACAACAGTACAACATGTATGTAGCAATTATTATGTATCAAAATATGATAAAACAAACCATTGGAACGAATG
>CAPZDM010000017.1 GCA_948745425.1 uncultured Clostridia bacterium | reverse complement strand
CATCTGTTACATCGAATAATGCCATTTTCATACCTACAATCTTAGAAGTCGTTGATATTACTTTTCCACTCGAATTTCTATTAATAACTTCTTCTGTTTGCATTCCTATACCAATTAAATGGTTTTCATCATATGGATGTAAATATGTGCTATATCCTGGAATATGTAATTCTCCTAATACTTTTGGAGATGTTTCATCGCTCAAATCTATAACAAATAATGGATCCATAGTTTTATATGTTACTAAATATACTTTATCATTTATAAACCTTGAAGAATACATTGTTTCTCCTTTAGCAACATATTCAGATATCCCTATTTGGTTTAAATTTTCATCAAATATAGCAACTCGAGCTCCATCATTATCATATAAAGCAATTCTTAGATGTCCATTATTCTCATCTAGTGAATATTGATTTATCGTTTTTCCTTTTATTTTATTTCTTGTATGATATATTACTTTACCTTCTTGTGTAATATTAAATTTATAGATTTCTGTATTATATCCTCTTGAGTTATTATCATTATTATATGTAAATACACCTATAACACCCTTTAATCCAAATAATTCACTTATAGGTGGTGTATCAGAATTATAATTATATTTCTGATTTAATAAATAAATATTATTTTCTGATACATAAGCATTTGAAATATCAATTAAATATGAACTTACATTTATATCTTCTCTTGCATTATCTAAATTAACTACTGAAATAAGAGTTTGTTTTTTTGTTTGTATATCTTTTAAATATTTTATATTGTCAAATGCAATTTGCTTTTCAATACTATCTTCTTTATAGTTTCTTATAACTATATCATCTTCTTTTCTTAAATTTCCAGAGGAAATAACATATAACACATTATTTATACATCTTGATGTATAGTAAGGCTCATATAATTCATAACTTTTTATTAATGTTGGATTCGTTTTTGTAGTTATATCATATATTCTTACAACAGTGTTATTTTTATGATTGTATCTATAATATGAATTTGAAGTAGTAGTGCTCTTTGAAGATATAACTACTAATTCGTTTTTATAAAGAATTAAATCCTCTGGAATACTACTATCACTTAATTTTATTGTGGCTGCAATTTTAATTTCTTGTGGATTCTCTACATCTGTTATTATTACATTACCATCAGATATTGAATAAATGTAGTTTCCATCCGTTTTAGTAATATCTGCTTCATCTACATTTTCTACTTGAATATTAGTAGTTGAGTAATCTTTTGATATTGATGACTCATTTGATGATGAAGCATTTTCGATTGAACTAATAAGTCCATTATTAGTTGATGATTCACCTGAAATATCTAATGTACTCTCCTCAATAACTTTGTAACTAAAGAAATTATTTGTAAAAAAACTAAACGGCATAGTAGCAATATTTATAAAAGTGTTTTTTGCAGTTTTTATATCACCATTATATATTTTTGATAACTGATTGTCAGATTTTATTGTTTTTATTTCTTCATCATTATTAGAAAATATTAAGAAAGACATAATACACAATAATATTATCACAATTATTGAAACAAATATTTTCAGCTTTTTGCTCATTTTATCACCCTTTATCCCTTCTATTTTTAGACGCTTTTTCTTATGTTTTTAGTTGGTATTTTGCATTTATTTAAATAAATCCATTATTTCTTCTTCTGTTAGCTTGCTAATAAATGTTGCTTGTGTGTCTAATACATCATCAATTAATGCTGCTTTTCTTTGCTGTAAATTATCTATCTTCTCTTCTATTGAGTTTTTAGTTATTAATTTATAGACTTGTACATTATTTTTTTGACCTATTCTATATGCTCTATCTGTTGCTTGATTTTCCACTGATAAATTCCACCATGGGTCATAATGAATTACTATATCTGCTCCTGTTAAATTCAGTCCTGTTCCTCCTGCTTTTAATGATATTAAAAATACTTTTATATCATCATTTTTATTAAATTCATCTACCATATCAACTCTTTGGTCCGTTTTTGTTTGACCTGTTAATTTAAAATATTTAATATCTTCTTTTTCTAATTCTCTCTCTATTATTTTAAACATTTCTGTATATGTAGAAAATAATAATATTTTATGCCCACCTGAAATTGCCTCTTTTATTAATTCTATACATTGGTTTAATTTACTACTTTCACCTTCATAGTTTTCTAAAAATAAACTTGGATGACAGCAAATTTGTCTTAATCTTGTAAGTAGTGCTAAAATTTGTATTTGCGATTTTTTTATCCCGTTTAATCCTACTACTTTTGCAACTTCTTTTTTAGTTTGTGCTAAATGTGTTAAATATACTTTTTGTTGTTCTTCACTCATCTCATTTTTTATTACAGTTATTGTTTTTTCTGGAAGTTCTGTTAATACTTGTTTTTTTGTTCTCCTTAATATAAATGGTTCTATCATTGTTTTTAGTCTTTCTAATTGTTTTTCTTCATGGTCTTTTACTATTTTTGTTTCATAATCCCTTTTAAATTTATTATAACTGAATAAATATCCTGGCATGATATAATCAAAGATTGACCAAAGTTCTGCTAGTGAATTTTCAATAGGTGTTCCTGTTAATGCAAATTTTGTTTCTGCTGATATTTCTTTTAATGTTCTTGCATTTTGTGTATTACTATTTTTTATGTATTGTGATTCGTCTGCTACTTGATATCTGAATTTAATATTATTTTCTATGTATATATCTAAATCTCTTTTTAATAAATCATATGAAGTTACTACTACATCATAATACTTACATGTTTTAATTTGATTTTTTCTTTCTTCTGCATTCCCATTTATAACTAATGTTTTTATTCCCTCTCCAAATTTTTCAATTTCATTTTTCCAATTTAAACTCAAAGAACTTGGACATACTACTAATGAAGGTTTATGTGTTTTTGAATTATTTTTTTCTTCTTGTAATATAGTTATTATCTGTAAAGTTTTTCCTAGACCCATATCATCTGCTAAAATTCCTCCAAATTTATATTTGTCTAGTATTTTTAGCCATCTATAACCTGTTTCTTGATATGTCCTTAATATTTTTTTCTGTTCTTTTGGTATTTCTATATTTTCTGGCTTTATATTTTCTTTTACAAT
The DNA here is from genome assembly GCA_948745425.1 of uncultured Clostridia bacterium. Classification (GTDB taxonomy): domain Bacteria; phylum Bacillota; class Clostridia; order TANB77; family CAG-508; genus CAKPSH01. Next base: position 24,230 of record CAPZDM010000017.1, on the reverse strand, counting down.
TTTTTCAAAAGTTTCATCTTCTGATATTTGTACATTTGGAAGTTTATTTAATAGCTTATTTAAGTATAGACTTCTATTTACTGGAAGTTTTATATTACCATTAGTAATAGATTTTAAATCTATATCCATTACCTCAGTTAAATTATTTAAAAATTCTATGTCCTCATTATGTTCTAAACTTAAGAAATTTCCATTTCTTAGTCTATAATATTTTTTCTTCATTTTGTATTTATTTAAAATTTCCTTTAGTTCTTGTTTATCAAAGTCCATACTCGATAAGTCTATATTTAATAAATCATTTTGTATTCTAACTCCTACAGAAATTATTTTAGGTTGTCTTATTTCATTTTTCTTGAATGCTTCTGTAACAAGTACTTCAAACTTTTCCATATACTCGTTTAAAGAATTTACTAAGAAATTATATATTCTATCATCATCATGCATTATAAATGCTTTATCTTCTTTGAATTCAAAAAATCCATCTTGCCTAATTCTTCTTAATACCTCATCTTCTTTGTAAAAGTCTCTAGGTATATTTGGAATATTTTTATTATCTAATGGATTAAATTCAATAATTCCATAGCAAAATTTTGGACTTAGAACTACATTATCTCCAGAGTCTATGTCTAATAATATTTTTACTCCTAATTTTTTAGGAATATATAATTCTATTTCATCTTTAGGCATATCATTTATATCTACTATATCTTTAACTTTTGGTAATACTTTGTTTATAAATTGTAATAGATATGTCTTGTCAAATTTATACTCTTCTACATCTGATTTATTATATAATTCTATCATTTTAATTATATTAGAATTTTTATATCTGTCTAATTTATATATTGAATTATCTTTTAATATGTAAACATATTTTATACCTTTTACTATTAATAGTTTTGCAAAATTAGCAGATAATTTATATTCATCTTCTGCTATTTTTTCTATTTTAAATTTAAAATCTGGTTTCTTATTTGTTAATTTAAAAATTATCCTTTCTTTGTTATATTCTATTGCATATTCTTCTTCATCATTAAATATATTAAAAAAGTCATCAGCAGCACTTCCAGATAACTCTATTCTACTTTTAGCAATTTGCCCTTTTGAATAATAATATCTGCTTTGTTTTAATACATTGTTTGCATATTGTATTGTTTCTGCATATTTTAATATAAAGTCTAGAAAGACTTTCGCTTTAGGAGAAAATGCTTCTTCACAATGAACAAAACTTAATTTACTACCATAATATAAACTTTCTCTATTTATATATGCATCATAAAATTTAGTTAAATCTTTTATTTTATATAACTGCTTTTCTCCAATTTTAAAGTCTAATACTAATCCTAATGGATATCCATCATATTTTAATTCTGGGATAATTTTTATACTTCCATTTGGTATATAATCTGATTCACTGTACTCTTCAAACCAATTATCTTGTTCACTGTTTTCGAAGTTACTCATAAAACTGCGAAACTCAGCCTGTTCTTCTTCTCTTTTCCTTTGCTTTATAGCTTCTGTAGCTTGTTTTTCATATCTTTCATCTTGGCAAAATTTTAAGATACAGGCAAGAGTGTGTATACATATATTTGAAGAATAATAATTACATTGACAATGATATGTATCTATATCTCTATTTAAAATATCTATACTAAAATTAACATTTATATTTCTATCTGTATGTCTTTCTATAACTTTTGCATAAACATATATATATTCATAATTCCACCCTATTTGAAATTTCTCTATTACTACACTGTCATTTTTTAGGATATCATTTGCTTTTTTATGAGTCTCTTTACCTGCTCTTTTTAAAAAGTATTGCAAATTTTCTTCACTTATTAGCATTTATTTATTCCTTTCTTGCTATTATATTTCTGCTTTTTCTATTTTTGTAGTTAAATTCTCTTCTAATAATCTTTCTGCTATTTTATTAAAGTTGTTGTCTAAATCTGTTAATAGTATTTTATATTCATTAGTTTTTTCATTATTCTGTAAATCATTGTCTTCTATGTATCTCCTTAAAAACTCTGCTAGTTTAGTACCCGTATTAATTATTTCTGTATTATTTTTTAGTTCTTTTCTTATTAATTTTTCAAATAAAGGATAATGTGTACATCCTAATATTAACTTATCTATATTTTTAAAGCATTTCATATATTCTTTTATTGTATATTCTGCTACTTTGTTACTTATCCAACCTTGTTCTGCCATTGTAGCTAATAGTGGTGCTTCTTCATTTATTACCTGAACATTTTTTACTTCTTCTTTTATTTTCTTCTCCCATTGTCCACTTTTTATTGTTCCTGATGTTGCAATTACTCCTATTTTTTCTTTTTCCTTATTTATATTATCTTTTATATATTTTACCGTTGGCTCTATTATTCCTATTATTGGAATATTAAACTCTTTTTTTAGTATATCTAAACTTTGACTAGTTGCAGTTCCACATGCTATTATAATTAATTTTACATTTTTAGATATTAAAAACTTAACACATTGCCTTGATATCTCGATTATAGTTTCTTTTGATTTTGAACCATATGGAAATCTTTTTGTGTCCCCTAAATATATGATCTTCTCATTTGGAAGTAACTTTTTTATTTCTTTTAGAACTGTAATTCCACCAATTCCAGAATCAAACATTCCAATTGCTCTATTATCCATATAACTATAATCCTTTCTTAAGATAGTCTTAATTTTTAATCTTGTTTACCAATTCTGACCATGCCTTATCTCTATGTGTTAATCCTAATTCTTCTTCTGTTAAATCATTTATAACTCTCTCCAATCCGTCTGGTTTTAATACTGGTCCATATGTTAATTTTCCCATAGTACCTGGAACTCTTACAATTTTTCCTCTTGTTTCTCCTCTACAAGAGACTACTTCTCCATTTCTTAAAATTGCAGTTAATACACAGGCAAATGTTGCACCTCTTTTTTCATCTGGTACATCTTTTAGTTCTGTTAATAATTTATTTATACACTCTATTTGTGGTGCATGGTCTCCTGCATATCTTGCAGTATGTACACCTGGTCTTCCGTCTAAAGCATCAACAAAAAGCCCTGCATCATCTGTGACTATTATTTCATTTATATTGTTCTTATTACAAAATTCTTTTATTGCTTTTGCTTTAATTAAAGAATTTTCTTCTATTGTTTCTCCATTTTCTATGATGTCTTCATTAAATCCTATGTCTTTTAATGAAATAAATTCCATATCTATTTTTTTGTATTCCATAAATCCTTTGACTTGGTCGATTTTTCCTTGATTTGTTGTTCCAAATATTACTTTCATTTTTTCTTCCCTTTCTCATTCATTAAGTAAATATTTTATCATAAATTATGATTTTAGGCAATATGTTTATCAGTAAAAACACAGAGACATAATTTCTTCGTCTCTGTGTTTTGCATTACATTTTTACAATTAGTTTATTAAATTTTGATTTTATATAATTATCTAACTTCTCCATAAATTCATCTGCGTTTATTTGCTTTTTTGCTACCATATCTAAACCTTTTTCCCAACTTGCAGTTAATTTTGGATTTAGCATATCTGGCATTGCAGTATTTACTACATCATATATTGCTTCTCCTTTAGATGTTGGTGTTATTATTTGTGTTTTATTATTTATGGCTATATATTTTATCTTTTCTAATTTTTTCATTATTTCTGCTCTTGTTGCACTTGTTCCTATTCCTGCTCCCTTTATTTGTTCACGTAGTTCTTCATCTTCTATTAGTTTTCCTGCATTTTCCATTGCTAAAATTATAGAACCAGAATTATATCGTGGTGGTGGATTTGTTTGTGCTTCCTTTATTTCATAATTTAATATATTAATTTTCTGTCCTTTTCTTAGAGTATTTAAAATTTCTAAGTTGTCCTTGTTTTCACTTTTTTCTTCTTCTGATGTATCTTTATTTTTTAATACTTCTAAGTATCCTATTTTTGTGCACACTTTACCTGATGCTGTAAATTGCTCGTTTTCTACATTTATAGTTACAGATATTTTATTAAATTCTGCTGGTGGAAAAAATATAGCTAAAAATCTTTTTACTATTATTTTATATACTCTTTTTTGAAGTTCTGGTAGCTTTTCATAATTTTCATATCCTTGTCCTGTTGGAGTTAAAGCATAATGATCTGTTATTTTACTGTCATTTACATATTTAGTTTTTGTTAAATCTGTAGAGTATCTTTCTTCTATCATTTTCTTTATATACCCTTGAATTTCCTCATCTTTATACCCTCTTGCAATTCCATTTAAATTTGTTTTTATTACTTTTGCGACTGCTGTTGATAAAACCCTAGCATCTGTTCTTGGATATGTAACTAATTTTTTCTCATATAAATTTTGTACTATTTCTAATGTTTCATCTGGCTTTATTTTAAATCTTTTAGTACATTCATTTTGGATTTCTGCAAGGTTAAATAATAATGGTGCATTTTCTTTTGTTTTTGATTTTTTTACTTCTTTTACTATTACCTCTTTATCTTTTAAAGAAATTATAAAGTCTTTTGCATCATTTTCTTTTTTGAAACCATTTTCATTATAAAGTTTTAGAGAGTTATATACTTTTGAGTTTTCTGTAACTTTCCATTCTGCATTAAATGAATTTTCTTCACTTTCTCCAAACTTACCGATTATTTTATAATATGGAACTTTTACAAAGTTTCTTATTTCTCTTTCTCTAGATACTATCATTCCTAATACACAGGTCATTACACGTCCTACTGATATTGAAATTTTTTCTTCATTTAATTCTTTTGCTATCCTTCTTCCATATATTATTGAGAGTAGCCTTGAAAAGTTTATTCCTATTAAATAATCTTCTTTTGCTCTTAGATATGCCGCATCTGACAGGCTATCATATTCTGATAGATCTTTTGCTTCACTTATTCCTCTTTTTATTTCTTCTTCTGTTTGAGAGTCTATCCATACCCTTCTTCTATTTGGCAATTTAATGCCTGACTCTTGCTCAACTAATCTGTATATATATTCTCCTTCTCGCCCTGAGTCAGTTGATACATATACAGAGTCTACATCTGGTCTTGATAATAGTCCTTTTATTATATTAAATTGTTTTTTCACGTTTTCTATTATTTCATATTTAAAGTCTTTTGGTATGAATGGTAGTGTGTCTAGTCTCCAGAATTTAAGATTTTCATCATATTTTTCAGGGTATGACATTGTTACTAAATGCCCTACACACCATGTTATTATCCATTCCTCTGATTCTAAATATCCATCTTTTCTTGCTCCATTTATTTTTAATACTTTTGCAAATTCCATTGCTACTGATGGTTTTTCTGTTATTAGTATCTTTTTTGGCATGTTTGTTGTTCCTTTCCATTTAGAATTCTTTGGAGAGTGGGCGATTAATAATCGCCCCTACATATCGTATTTCCTACAGTTGAATATTTTTTATTTAAGGGCACGTTGGTGTACCGTGCCCCCATTTCTATTCTGTTCGTAATGCCTCAACAGGATCCTTCTTTGCTGCCAACTTAGATGGTATTAATCCCGCTATTACGGTTAGGAACATACTTATTACTACTAAGATGATTCCTCCTGTTATTGGTAATGATGCTACTCCTGATATTCCTGCTACTGCTTTTATTATTATGTTTGCTGGTATACATAGTAATAATGTTATTCCTATTCCTAATAATCCTGCTACTAATCCTACTATAAATGTTTCTGCATTGAATACTCTTGATATGTCTTTCTTTGATGCACCAATTGCTCTTAATATTCCTATTTCTTTTGTTCTTTCTAATACTGATATATATGTTATTATTCCTATCATTATTGATGATACTATTAATGATATTGATACAAATGCTATTAATACATAACTTATTACATTTATAATTGTTGATACTGAATTCATCATAATTCCTACAATATCTGTATATGTTATGGAATTTTCTTCTTTGCCATTATCCTTTTGTTTTTGATTATATTCTTCTATTGCATCTTCTATAATATCTTTAGATTCAAAATCTTTTGGATAAATATTAATTGCAATAGGTATATTTAAGTCTACTGATCCCAATTTTACTAAATTATCTTCATAACTTACACCAGCATTTGTAGCATAATTTTGCATTAATGTTGCAAGTTCTTCTTTTGATAAACTTGATAAATATTTTTGTTGTTCTGGACTTAATTTAGAGTAATCAAATGATGTTGATGATGAACTTTCTTGAAATTCCATTCCTGTAAATACATTTTTTTCTTTATTCTCTTTCTGTTCTTTTACTATGTCTGTTTCATTTACTCTATTTGCTAAATGTGTTATTAAATCACTTCTATATGCAATAATTCCTGGAATATCTTCCTGAGTTACACTTTCTTCATTTCTTCTAATGATACTTACAATTTTTAAGTCTTCAGCATTTGCTATTTTTTCCTTCATGTAATCAGTGTTTGTTGATTTATCTACCCAAATTCCATTTTCTTTAGTATAATAATCTGTATTTAGTAAAAGTTTAAATTTCATTTTTAGGATTTCTTCAAAATCATATTCTGAAATTTCATTTTCTTCTACTGTTTCACCATTCATTATTTTCTTCATTTTTTCTTCTATTTCATCTTGATTTAATAATCCTAATGAATATAATGTGTAATCACTTATTTTATTATTTTCTCCAATTATTAATGCCACTTCATTATAAGCCTTTGGCCAATTACCTGCCAATAAATCATATTGTGTTTCTAATAAATTTTGATTATCTAACATTTCCATCCATACATCTGTACTAGAAAAACTAGACATCATTCCCATTTGACCACTACTGCTACTTCCCATTCCTAATTTTTCCATAACTGTACTCGGATTTACTTGGACAATTCCATCTTCTGTGTTTTCTTTATATACATTAAGTTGTATATCATATTTATATTGTATTGCACTTGAATTTTCTTTTATTTTTGTGTCCTCGTTATCAAGGTATTGCTTTAACTCTTCTAGATTATTATTTTGCACCTTTGCTGATACTGTACTCATCATATCAGTTATAATATTTTTAGAATATATCTTTTGTTTATCATATTCTGTATCTTCATCATCATTTATTCCCATCATACTTTCCATCATACTAGCAATATCTATAGTTGATTCTTGTATTACTAATGGATATGATGATAGGGTATCTTCTTGTACCTTTGTTATATAATTCTGAACACCATTTGATAGTGATAATATTAATGCTATTCCAATTATCCCTATGCTCCCTGCAAATGAAGTTAAAAGTGTTCTTCCTTTTTTAGTCATTAAATTGTTTAAACTTAATGCTAAAGCTGTTAAAAAGCTCATAGAGGTTTTTCCTTCTTTTGGTGTTAATTTTTCTTCGTCTTTTCCATCATACGGATTTGAATCGTCTGTTACTAATCCATCTAGTACTTTTATTATTCTTGATGAGTATTTTTCTGCTAGTTCTGGATTATGTGTTACCATTATTATTAATTTGTCTTTTGAAATTTTTTTTAAGATTTCCATGATTTGAACACTGGTTTTTGTGTCTAATGCTCCTGTTGGTTCGTCTGCTAATATAATGTCTGGATTATTTACTAAGGCTCTTGCAATAGCAACTCTCTGCATTTGGCCTCCTGATAGCTCATTTGGTCTTTTGTTTATTTGTTCTTTTAGCCCAACATCTTCAAGTGCTTTTACTGCTCTTTTTCTTCTCTCATTTTTAGATACTCCAGATAACGTAAGTGCAAGTTCTACATTTGATAATACACTTTGATGTGGTATTAAATTATAGCTTTGAAATACAAAACCTATTGAGTAATTTCTATATGCATCCCAGTCTTTGTCTTTAAATTCTTTTGTAGATTTACCATTTATTACTAAATCTCCACTTGTATATCTGTCCAATCCACCAATAATATTTAAAAGAGTAGTTTTTCCACAACCACTTTGACCAAGTATTGATACAAACTCTGATTTTCTAAATTTTATATCAATCCCTTTTAATGCTTCTACTCCTGATGGATACAATTTAGTAATTTTCTTTAATTCTAGCATTGTTTTTATTTCCTTCTTTCTTTATATTTTTCCCCTTAATTTCTTAGTGCATTATATTCTAATATGTTGCCTTTGTCAAGATAATGCGTGTATAATTGAAATCCCCCTGCACATATCAAACGATATATACAGGGGGTAGACTCTTTGGTGCTCCTTCAAGGGCTCGAACCTTGGACCTACCGGTTATGAGCCGGTTGCTCTAACCAACTGAGCTAAAGGAGCATGTTTATAAAATTATGTCAGAAGAATATTTGGAGCGGGTAGTGGGAATCGAACCCACGTAGTCAGCTTGGAAGGCTGGAATTCTACCATTGAACTACACCCGCATGTACTTTCTTCTGACAGTTATTAATTATAATGGTTAATTAATATTTTGTCAATACTTTTTTTGTAATTTTTTTATTTTTTTAAATAGGGCACAGTGGTGTCACTGTTCTCTTCGAGCCCAGTTAAATTTGTAAAACGAGTAAAATTTGCTATGCAAATTTTACACGCTTTGCCAAATTTATCGTAGGTATCCCCACAAACGGTGCCCCTACATTTCTATTCGCCTCGTCCTTCAGGTAATGCATTATCCACCATAACAATTCTTATTCTAAATACTGCTGTCATTACTTTTCCTATTTTACTTTGTTTAAATTTCTGCCAGAAAGATTTCTTTGCTTGTACTTGTGTTTCTTCTATGTATTGTGCTTCTTCCATAGTTTGTTCTGTTGTTCCTACTGTTTGAACATTTTGATTTACTGCTATTTCTTCTGTTGCTACTTGTTGTGCATTTTCTGTTGCTACTGTTGTTACTTCTGGTGCTGGTATTTCTTTTAATGCTTCTGCTACTTCTAATCCTATATAACTTAATGCTTTTGATCTATCTTCTATTCTTTCCATATCTATTTCAATATGAAGATTTGTTTCTAAGTTACTTATTCTTGCTTTTACTAATCTGACTGCTGCATTATATTCATCAGTTTCTTTATTAGTTGCTTTACTTATTATATTTAATGCAGAAATTATATCTTCTCCAAATTGTTCTTCTGATTTTTCTATATATTTTCCCCAGTCTTCTCCATTTTCTTGTATATTATTTAATATTTCTCTTAAATTTGTTGAAGCCATAATATTTGTTTCTCTTTGACGTATTAATTCTTCTATTTGTTTTGTATTTTGTTCAAATTGATTTGTAGCATATTCTACTAACCCATATGCAGCAGTATATACTGATTCTGGGAAAGTCTTTTTATTTGGATATTCAACTAAGTACATTTTTATTGATTCTATTAAATCTTTGAAATATGTATCATCATCTAATTGGATAATTGTTTTTTTACTGCTTGGGTCAATTAGTTTTTGCACTTTTCCGATGTTTGATAATATTTTTTCTTCAGTTATTACCATTTTTACGTTTACTATGCCAGATTTTCTTCTATTCCAAAACATTGTAAACATACCTCCTTTGTCTTTCTTCCGTAATCTATTTTGATTATACAACATTTTTTTCAATACTACAATAGCAAAAATATTATTTTTTTGTAATATTGCTGTAATATTGTTGTAATATATGCTTTATTATATCATCTTTTGTAATTTTTTCTACCTTTTTGCTAATACTTTTTTTATTTCTTCATGTCTCTTTACTTTAGCAGTCGTAGTCTTTACAAGTTCTTCTGTGGTTACTACTACTTCACGGATATATTTATATGTTGGTATTGTTTTATTTATTTCTTTTATTTTTGAAATTAAAAATTTCTCTACATTTTCTTCTCCATTAATTTTATACATTTCTTCCATTACTTCTGCATCATATACAATTTTTGCACATACTTTAGGATTTTTTTCATCTTCGTTTTCTGGTTTTCCATAAACAAATGACTCTTTTACTCCTTCTATTCTGTTTATTAAATTTTCAAGTTCTTCAGGGAATACATTTTTTCCGTTTTTTAAAACTATTACACTCTTTTTTCTGCCTACAATAAAAATAAATCCATCTTTATCAATTTTTGCCAAATCTCCTGTATAGAACCATCCATCTTTTAATGCTCTTTTTGTTGCTTCTTCATTTTCATAATATCCTAACATTATATTTGGACCTTTAACTACTAATTCTCCTATTCCATTTTCGTCAGGTTTTGATAGCTTCGCCTTAACACTTGGACATACTTTTCCAATAGAACCCAATCTATAGTCAAAGTCTGAACCAGCAGCAATAACTGGTGATGTTTCTGTTAATCCATACCCTTGAGCAATTCTTATTCCTAATTGATTATATCCCTTTTCAATTTCTGGATCCATTGCAGCTGCGCCACTTATAAATAGCCTTACTTTTCCTCCTAATTTATCATGTATCTCTTTAAATATCTTTTTTCTAATATCAATATGAAGTTTTAATAATCCTTCACTAATTTTTATTCCTTTTTGTACTGTTTCTAATTTCCCCTGTTTTTCAATTGCTTTTATTAATCTCTTATACATGCTTTCAAATAATATTGGAACTGATACCATTACACTTATATGATATTCTTGTAAATTTTCTTGAATATGCTTAATTCCATCACAATATGCTACACAAGTACCTTTATATAATGGATATAAAAAACCTGTTGTGCATTCAAATACATGATGTAATGGTAAAAATGATAACATTGTATCTCGTTCATGCACTTCTAAAATAGATGCAATATCCATTAAATTAGCACATATGTTTTTATGAGATAACATAACAGCTTTTGACATAGCAGTAGTTCCAGATGTAAATAGCATTATACTCATAGATTCAGAATCAATTTTAGCATCTATAAAATCTTTCATTCCTTCTTCTAATAGTTTTTTTCCTTTTCTAAGTAATGCTTTTTCTGCGTAAATTCCATCCGTGTGTTCTTCTAAATCCATTGATATTAAGTGTTTTAATTTTCCTACACCTTTTTCTTTTATCCTTTTTAATATGTCTGTATATTTACTTGAAAAAACTATTGCTTCTACACTAGAACGAATTATTAAGTTTTCTATTTCATTATCTGGTAATGATTTATCTAAAGGAACTACTATACCTGTACCACATGTAATAGCTAAATAAGATAATCCCCATTCATATCTGTTTTCACTTATTACTGCTATTCTTTTTCCTTTTAGCCCCATTTTTATAAATGCTGTTCCTAAATAATTTACATCTTCTCTTATTTCTTTATGTGTAATTATTTTATACTCATTAGGTATGTCTGTTTTTATTTTATATGCTGGTCTATCTGCATAGATTTTACCTGACTTGTTTAACATATCTTTTAAATCAGTTATTTCTACTATTTTATGTAATTTTTCTCTCATTTTCTGATTCAATTCCTTCCGTTTTATATAAAAAATAGCATTAAAAATAAATACTTATTAATTTTTCTAAATTTTCTTTTATATTATACTCTTATACTACAAAATATTCAAGTATTTTAAAATATTTTTTTCTGTCTTTTTTTCAATACTATTTGTTCTGGTTTTACATACTAGAAGTGGCGTTATTCTATATTATAATTGAATAGTATCTTACACTTCTATTTTATATTAAGTTTTAATGTTTTTATAATAGTATAGGTTTAAAATCTGTATAATCACAACTGACTAATTTCATTTGTATTCCACTTACATTTCCCTCTATAGCTTCTTTTTGTGATTCACCATGTAAATGTCCATATATACAGTTTTTCACATTGTATTTTTTCATTATTTGTATGAATTCTGATTTTTCCATTAAGTTTTCATTTGTCGGTGGATAATGCATACAAACTATTATATCTCTGTCTTCTCCATATTTATTAATTCCATCGTTTAAAGACATTTCTAGTCTTAATAGTTCTCTTTTATATATTTTTTCGTTTTCTTCATCATTATCCATTATTGTCCATCCTCTTGTTCCACATATTATTCTATTTTCTACCAGATATGAATTATTATATAAAATATTTATGTTTTTAAAATTATTTGTTTTTAAAAATTCATTAATTTTATTTAAAGTTCCCCACCAATAGTCATGATTTCCTTTTAACATTATTTTTTTTCCTGGTAATTTATTTATATATTCAAAGTCTGGCTTTGCCCCTTCAAAAGTCATTCCCCATGAAAAGTCCCCTGGCAATAATATTGTATCTTCTTCTTTTACTTTTTCTAACCAGTTTTCTCTTATTTTTTCTTCATGATTATCCCAATTATCTCCAAATATATTCATGGGTTTATTAGTATTAAAAGATAAATGTAAATCTGAAATTGCATATATTGACATAATCTAACCCCTTCTAATTCTTTATTTATTATACATTATAAGGCAGACACAAGGCCTGCCCCTATACAAAATCTTTATTGTATTTCTCCTATCTTTAAGTTTGGTACTGCATTCAAATCAAGTCCTGATATCTTTTCTGCAATATAGTTATAGTATCCAGCTGTTGCTATCATGGCAGCATTATCTGTACATAATTTTAGCTCTGGATAGTATACATTTATTCCTAGTTCTTTTTCTAATATTTTAAATCTTTCTCTAATATATGAATTTGCTGATACCCCTCCTGCTAAAGCAACTTTATCTACTTTCATTTCCTTTATTGCTTTTTTTGTATTATTTATTAGCATATCTGTTGTAGCTTTTTCAAAACTTGCACATAAGTTTGATTTATTTATATTTAGTTCTTTATGATTTAAGTTTAATACTGCTGTTTTTATTCCACTAAAACTAAAGTCTAAATTATCAAAATAAGTTTCTGGTAATTTTATATTTGCTTGTCCCTCTTTTGCTAGTTTATCTATTTTAGGTCCTCCTGGATATTCTAATCCAATTACTCTTGCGACTTTATCATAAGCTTCGCCTATCGCATCATCTCGTGTTTTACCTAATATTTTAAATTTCGTATAATCTTCTATATAAATAAGATGTGTATGTCCTCCAGATATTACAAGGCATAAAAATGGTGGTTCTAATTCTTTGAAAGTAATATAGTTTGCTGATATATGACCTTCTATATGATTTACTCCGATTAATGGTTTATTTAATGCAAAACTTAATGCCTTAGCATAGCCAACTCCTACTAATAAAGCACCTACTAATCCTGGTCCATATGTACACGCTACTATATCTATGTCTTCAAAACTCATATTTGCTTCTTTAAGTGCTTGTTTAGTAACATTAGAAATATTATCTATATGTTTCCTTGATGCTATTTCTGGTACAACTCCACCAAATTGTTTATGGATTTCTATTTGTGTATTTATTATATTTGTTAGTACTTCTCTTCCATTTTTTACTATTGCTACTGATGTTTCATCACAGCTTGATTCTATTCCTAGAGTAATTATATCTTTCATATTTTTCCTTTCATTTTTAATTTTTCACATTTAAAACCACGATAATAATAGTTTTACTATTGTAACTATGCCTTGATATATACCAGTCATAATAGGTGTTATTATAATACTTGATAAATTTGTAATCCATAATACTAAAAATGCCATATAAAACCACATTTCGTGGTCATATATCCAATTTCTAACATTATATGGCATAAATCTTATAAATATTTTTGAACCATCTAAAGGTGGTAGTGGTATTAAGTTAAATACTCCTAATCCTATATTCATTATAATAGCAGTTTGAAGCATTGTTAAAATAACTCTACCTGATGTAGAAATAAAAAATGCATCTCCTGCAAATTTTAAAATTAATCCATCAATTAGAGTAAGCAAAAATGCTAATATAAAATTCATTAAAGGTCCTGCTAAAGATACTAATGCTTCTCCATTTCTTCTATATTTTGGATTAAAATTGCTTGAATCTATTTGTACAGGTCTTCCCCAACCAATTCCACAAAACATTAACATCATAATTCCTATTGGGTCTAAATGTTTTAATGGGTCTATACTTAATCTTCCTTGTCTAAGTGGAGTGTCATCTCCTAGTTTTACTGCCATCCATGCATGTGCAAATTCATGTAATGAAATTGCAATTATTACTCCTGGAATTGTTAATATTAATGATAATAGTCCTGCTGTTCCCATATTAACAACATTAAAAACCACTATAATAGCAATAATTAAATATATAGCTCTTTTATCAAAACTAAACATTAAATTTCTCCTCCTATAATTTTCAATTTTTCTCTTATGTTACTTTTCTTGTGCTGGAAACTCTATTCAAATTTATAATTCTTCTGTTTTAAATGCTAAATAACCTTCATATAAATAGCTATTGTCTATACCTTTCATATATACTTCTCTATCATTTATTTTATCAGTCAAGCTTTGTTTTAATAATTCTTTTATTTCTGTATCTTTTATAGGACTACGTTCCATTGCAAGTAAGTAATCTGTTTTGTCAACCTTACTCCAATCAACTACTACATTTAACTCTTTTTTTAAAATCAAGTCAAGCCAAATTCTTGTACTTCTTCCATTTCCTTCCCTAAATGGGTGTGCAATATTCATCTCTACATATTTTTCTATTATTTCTTCATATGTTGATTGTGGCATTTTTTCAATATTTTTAATTGCTTCTTCAAGATAAGTAAGAGGTGTAAATCTAAAATTTCCTTTTGCTATATTTACTTTTCTTAAACCTCCTGCAAATTCATATATCTCTTCAAATAGATATTTATGAATTCTTTTTAAAGTTTCAAATGTTCCTGCTTCTAATTTATTCAAATATCCTTTTTCGAACATTTCTTTTGCACATCTTTTACTTATTCTTTCTTCTTCTCTTGCTAGTTCTGCTTGGTCAGTAATATTTAATTTATTTTCTAAAATCATGTTTGCCTCCATTTTTCATATTTTGCTATTATATTTTTTATTAATTAAATATACTTCTCTACACTTTTTTGTATCTCGTCTTCCATGTCTTGCATTGCTTCAAGTGTGTTTTGTAGTAATTCATCTAATTCCCATCCTAGAGTTGTTGCACCTTTATCAATGATTTCTCTTGAACATCCTGCTGCAAATTTTTTGTCTTTATATTTTTTCTTTAGGCTTTTTAATTCCATATCTTTTGTACTTTGTGATGGTCTCATTTTTGCTGCTGCCCAAATTATTCCTGATAATTCATCGACTGCAAATAGTATTTTTTCCATTTTATGTTCTGGTTCAATATCAGAACAAATTCCATATCCATGACTACATATTGCATGTATTAGTTCATCATTTGCATTAATTTCTTTTAATAATTCAGGAGCTTTTTTACAATGTTCTTCTGGATACATTTCATAATCTATATCATGTAATAATCCTGCTAGACCCCAAAAATCTTCATTTTCATTATACTTTTTAGCAAGATATTTCATGATTTGTTCAACTGTAAGTGCATGTCTTATATGAAATTCCTCTTTGTTATATTTTTTTAATAATTTTATTGCTTCTTCTCTATCTATTTTTGTTTCAAAGTTATTATTTTTACTAACAAAGTCAGTTTTCTCTTTAACTTCAACAGTTTTTGATTTTTTTTCATTTGCATTATTTAGTGGCTTCATGGTTGGGAAAAATATTATATCTCTTATTGAAGCACAATTTGTTAATAGCATAATTAGTCTGTCTAATCCTATTCCCATTCCTCCTGTTGGTGGTAAACCAATTTCTAGTGCATTGACAAAGTCTTCATCCATTCCTCCTGCTTCTTCATCACCTTTTTCTTTTGCTTCTACTTGTTTCATAAATCTTTCATATTGGTCTATTGCATCATTTAATTCTGAATAAGCATTTCCATATTCTCTTCCACCTATAAACAATTCAAATCTTTCTACTAGACTTGGATTATCTTTCTTTCTTTTTGTAAGTGGTGATACTTCTACTGGATAGTCCATTATAAAGGTTGGTTGAATTAATGTTTCTTCAACAAAAGTTTCAAAAAATTCATTAATTATATGTCCTCTAGTGTTTTTATATTCTTCATATTCTACCCCTTTTTCCTTTGCTAGATTTTGTGCTTCTTCATCTGTCTTAACAATATTAAAGTCAACACCAGTTACTTCTTTAATTGCATCTATCATTGTAATTCTTCTCCATGATGGGGTTAAATCTATATCTGTTCCTTGATAGTTTATTTTTGTTGTTCCTAAAGCATTTTGCGCGACAGTAGAAATTAATTGTTCTGCCATGTCCATCATATCATTATAGTCTTCATATGCAGAATAGAATTCCATAACTGTAAATTCTGGATTATGCTTAATATCCATTCCTTCATTTCTAAAATTTTTACCAATCTCATATACTTTATCAAATCCACCAACAATTAATCTTTTTAAGTTTAATTCTGGTGCAATTCTTAAATACATTTGTAAGTCTAAAGTATTATGATGTGTAATAAAAGGTCTTGCTGCATCTCCTGTTGCTACTGTTGTAAGCATAGGTGTTTCTACTTCCATATATCCTCTTTTATCCATGAAGTTTCTAATCTCTTTTAAAATTTTGCTTCTTAAAATAAATGCTTCTTTTACTTCTGGATTTACTATTAAGTCAAGATATCTTTGTCTATATCTTAAGTCTTCATTTTTTAAACCATGAAACTTTTCTGGTAATGGTCTTAAAGACTTTGTAAGTAATATTGCTTCTTTTGCATGTATTGATATTTCCTCTGTTTTTGTTTTAAATACAAAACCTTTTATACCAATAATATCACCAATGTCCCATGTTTTAAATGCTTTATATGCTTCTTCTCCTATATCGTTTATACTTACATAACTTTGAATTTTTCCTTCACTGTCTTGTAAAGTGCAAAATGACGCTTTTCCCATTATTCTTTTTGCCATTATTCTTCCTGCAATACTTACATCTTTTTCTTCTAATTCTTCATAATTGTCTTTTATTTGTTTACTTGTATGTGTTCTATCATATTTTGTTATTGCAAATGGATCTTGTCCATTTTTTTGTAATTCAAATAATTTTTCCTTTCTAATTTGTATAAGATGATTCTCATCTACCTCTTGTTCTACATTATTATCATGTTGTTCACTCATATTATCACGTTTCCCTTCTCATTATTAAATATTCTTAATTATATAATAATATTGCTTTAAAATCAAGGGGCACATTACATTATGTGCCCCCTTTTTAACTATTCTTCTGGTTCTTCATCATCTTCTTGATTTTCAGTTTCATTTGTTAAACTGTTCTCAAATGCTTTATTAAAATTATCTCTTACTTTCTTTTCTATTTCATTTGTTATGTCTGGATTTTCTAATAAGTATTTTTTTGTGTTTTCTCTTCCTTGTGCTATCTTTTCTCCATTATAGCTAAACCATGAACCACTTTTTTCTATTATATCAAGATTTACTGCTAAGTCTAATATATTTCCTTCTCTAGATATTCCTTTGCCATATAATATATCAAATTCAGCCTCTCTAAATGGTGGTGCTACTTTGTTTTTTACTACTTTTACTCTAGCTCTGTTTCCTATAACTTCTCCATCTTGTTTTATGTTTTCTATTTTTCTTATGTCTAATCTCACTGAAGCATAATATTTTAATGCTCTACCACCTGTTGTTGTTTCAGGGTTTCCAAACATTACCCCAACTTTTTCTCTTAATTGGTTTATAAATATTATAACTGTTTTTGATTTATTTACTGCTCCTGCTAATTTTCTTAATGCTTGAGACATAAGTCTTGCTTGTAGACCAATGTGTGAGTCTCCCATATCTCCATCTATTTCTGCTTTTGGTACTAAAGCTGCTACTGAGTCTACAACTATTACATCTAATGCACCACTTCTAATTAACGCTTCTGTTATTTCTAAGGCTTGTTCTCCTGTGTCTGGTTGTGATACTATTAAGTTATCTATATTTACTCCTAGATGTTTTGCATATACTGGGTCTAGTGCATGTTCTGCATCTATAAATGCAACTTCTCCTTGCTCTTTTTGTGCTTCTGCTATTATATGTAATGCTAGTGTTGTTTTTCCTGAAGATTCTGGTCCATATATTTCTATAATTCTTCCTCTTGGAACTCCTCCAATTCCTAAAGCAACATCTAGACTTAATGCACCTGTTGATATTGCTTCTACCTCCATTGCCTTAAAGTCTCCTAATTTCATTACAGAACCTTTTCCAAATTGTTTTTCTATTTGCCCCATTGCCATTTCTAAGGCTTTTTTTCTTTCATTATTTGTTTCACTCATTAATTTCATTCCTTTCAATTTTGGTTTAAAACGTATGTTTGTATTTAGTGTATACTATCAGACATTTTTTGTCAACAGTTTTTTGAAATTTTTTTATATTA
Organism: uncultured Clostridia bacterium; assembly: GCA_948745425.1. GTDB lineage: Bacteria > Bacillota > Clostridia > TANB77 > CAG-508 > CAKPSH01. The sequence continues at coordinate 5,969 of CAPZDM010000017.1, read as the reverse complement.
TTTTTTACACAATATTCTTTTAAAAATGGGCGATTGATAATCGCCCCTACATGATATTTATTGAATTATTTCTTTTACTCCTAATTCTATATTTCAAAATAAAATTCTACACCATCTTCTTTATTTTCCACACCATATTTTTTTCCTGTCCTTTCCATTATGGCTTTTACCAATGCCAGTCCTATTCCTGTTCCTCCATCTTGCCTGTTTCTTGATTCATCAAGCTTATAAAATCTCTTCCAGATTCTTTCTAGGTCTTCTTCTTTTATATTGTCTCCTGTATTAAACACTGATATTTTAATATTTTCTTCTTTTTGTTTTATATTTATTATTATTTCTTTTTTTCCATTTATTTCTTTTGCATTTTTTATTGCATTTGTAAAATAATTATTTATTATTTGCTCAGTATAGAATTCATCTGCATATATCATTATTTTTTCATGTCTATTATAAATGACTTTTATGTTTTTTTCATCAAGCATAACTTGTGATTTTCTTATTATTTCAGATATTAGTTCTGTAATGTCAAATTCTGAATTGTTAAATTCTAATGCACCATATTCTATTTTTATTAATTCTAATAATTTTTTTACTAAAATATCCATTTTATTAGATTCATCTAATATTACTTCTGCATAAAATTTTCTACTTTCTTCATCTTTTGCAACATTTTCTACTAATCCTTCTGCATAACCTTGTATTAATGCTATCGGAGTTTTTAATTCATGTGATACATCTGAAATGAATTGTTTTCTCATTTCGTCTGTCTTGGATTTTTCTTCAATATCTTTTTCTAATTCTATATTAGTATTTCTTAATTGTTTTATAGTTTTTTCCATTGTATTTGACATTACATTTATACTTTTTCCTAAATTGTCTATTTCATCATTGCTTTTTGTTTCTTTGTATTTAGTACTAAAGTCTAGTTTAGACATTTTCTTTGCTACTTCGTTTAGTTGTAAAATTGGTTCTGTAAATCTCTTAGATATAATTACTACTATAATTCCACTTATAATAAGTATAACAAAACCTATTAGTTGTAGAAAAGTATTAGAGATTTTTACACTTTCTTTTATTGATGCTATAGGAACTCTTATGTATAGCTTGTACTCATTATCTAGTGTTGATGTTAAATATATAAATTTATATCCTGTTGTAATATCTTGTGATTGATTTATTATTATCTTATTGTCTGAATATATTAAACTTGCATTATGCAAAAACTCTCTTTTTATAATTATGTTCATATAACTTGGGGTAAAATCATTGTTTGACATGTAAACTGTCGCATTATAAGGGGTTGTAATTAAAATTTCAAAGTTATTATTTATCTCCATTTCTTGTAATTTATTCTCTATATCACTTGTTTCTTCACTGCTATAATATGAATTTATTAATTTATATGCATCTAATAGACTATTTTCTTTTGAATATATATAAAACCTTTCTAATATGATATTGTTTACTATTATAAACAGTCCAATTATTATAGTGAGTGTTATACTTAATGTTAAAAATAGCCTTGTTCTTATAGATTTTGATTTATTTCGCATTTCTTGTTTTCCCCTTATTTATTATTTTGCTTCAAATTTATATCCAATTCCTCTAATAGTTTTAATGTATTTTCCTTTTTTGCCTAGTTTATGTCTTATTTTTTTTATATGACTATCTATAGTTCTTGAATCTCCATAATAATCATAGTTCCAAACATTATTTAGTATTTTGTCTCTAGATAATGCAATTCCTACATTATCTAGTAAATATTTAAGTAATTCATATTCTCTTAAACTCATATCAATATTTTTTCCATCAACAGTAACAGTTCTTGCTTTGTCATCAATTTTTATTCCAGATTTTTCAGTGTTTTCATCTATATTTTCCGATATATTTCCTCTTTTTAATATAGCTTCTACACGTGCAACTAATATTTTAGGACTAAATGGTTTTGAGATATATTCATCAGCACCCAGTTCAAACCCAAATAATTCATCTTGCTCTTCTCCTCTTGCTGTTAGCATTATAATTGGAACTTGTGAAGTTTGTCTTATTTGCCTTAATACAGACCAACCGTCAAGCTTTGGCATCATTACATCAAGAATTATTAATGAAATAGTATCTTTTTCCATATTAAATATTTCTACTGCTTCTTCTCCATCTTTTGCTTGCAAAATCCTATATTCTTTTTGTTCTAGAAAATCTTTAATCAGAGTTCTCATTCTTTGTTCATCATCTACTACTAATATTGTATTGTTTTTCATAACCAATATCTCCCTTATATAATATATCAATTTTCTAAATTTTCATCTTTATTATATCATTTATATAAAATTTTTATATATTTTTTATGTGTATTATGTGAATTTTGTGTAAAAATAGGCACGTTATAACGTACCCTTCTATGTTTGCTGATTAGCCTCTCTATTCCATCTAAGAACTTTTATATTTTTATAAATTTCTAATATTTTACTATATTTTTGGTATTCATCTTCCCATAAAATATTAGGTACTTTATCAAATGCTGAGAATACTTTTTCTGCTTCCATTAAAAATACTATTTGTTCTTTTTGAGACATTTCTTCATATTCTTTTGAGGCTCTATATAAACTATCCAATACTTGATTTGCTTGTATAAAATCCCAAAAGTCTTTTACATTCATTCCAGCTAATTTTATTTGCATTACAGAATAAGCAATTAATGCAAATATAATTATAACTAATATATATACTATTATCAATAAGTCCACGTTTTTATCTCCTTATTTCTTCTGATGTTTTATATTTTAACATATATGTTTTTGTTTTTCAAGATTCTAATTTTACACTAGATGCTCATCTAGATTACTTGCACATTCTCTTAAGAAAAATTTATCTGTTTGTCCTGCAATATAATCTATTATCATTCTTTTGACATTTGTATTATTTTTATATTCAGCACTTCTTAAATTTATATATTCATATAAATTCTTTTCTGAATATGGTAAATTATCAGAGATTTCTATTTTATTTTTATAATCTTTTCCTTCTAATTTATTTAGGTAAATACTATACATTTCTGAAAATGCCTTTTCTAATTCTTTCTTATTTTTACAGGCTTCTTCAGAGTCATATATTTTTTGATAATTCCAATTTCTTAAATCAATTAGTGCTTTAAATATGTCTTTAGAAAATTGTAAATAATTTTTGTCTACACTGTTCTTTATTACATCTAAAATTAACGTATTTACTATGTTTGAGTTATTGTTTCCTAATACTTTTGTAATTTGACTTGGTATATCTTGTCTATCTATAACCCCAATAGTTATTGCATCTTCAATATCTCTTCCTATATATGCAATTACATCAGATAGTCTTACTACACATGCTTCTAATGTCATTGCTTTTATGAATTTACTATATCCTTCTACATTAAATACATTATTAAGTTCTTCTAGCAAATCTTCCTTTGTTTTATTATTATTTGGCTCATACTTATTAAGTAAAAGTTCTCCATTATGTGCTAATATTCCATCAAATGTCTGTATACTTATATTTACCCTTTCAATATCTTTTAATATCCTAACACTTTGTGCATTATGACAGAAATAACCAATATGTTCTTTTTTACAGATTTCATTTAAGAATTTTTCTCCTGTATGTCCAAATGGGGTATGACCTATATCGTGTCCTAATGCTATAGCTTCAATTAAGTCTTCATTTAGTCTTAATGCTCTACCTATTGTTCTTGCAATTTTAGATACTAATTGTACATGTAAAACTCTATGCGTAATATGGTCATTGTCTGTAAAAGAATAAACTTGTGTCTTGTCTATATATCTTGTATATCCCTGTGAATGAATTATTCTATCTATATCTCTAAAAAATGCTGGTCTAATATCTTCTTTTTCATCATGTAATCTAATACATTTATGGGCTTTACAAGCATTTTCTGATAGTAAAGTTTCTTGTTGTAGCATTATAGATTTTACATCTTCAAATATATCTTTTTCTTTCATCTTTTACTCCTTCTTGATATATAGGTTTTACGTGCCTACTCGAATTTATTGCTAATTTCAACGGGCACATGCTAATTAAGCCCCTACTGTTTATAATACAACTTTATTTATAATTTTCCGTACTTCTTAGATGCGCTTATAAGTCCCCTAAACAAAGGTCCTGGTCTATCTGGTCTTGATTTAAATTCTGGGTGGAATTGTGCTGCTATAAAGTATGGATGATTTACATTTTCAACCATTTCTACAAGTTTGCCGTCTGGTGATGTTCCAGAAATTATTAGTCCTTTTTCTTCTAATATTTCCCTATATTTATTATTAAATTCATATCTATGTCTGTGTCTTTCTGAAATTTCTGTTTTACCATATAATGAATTTGCAAGACTTCCTTCTTTAATAATACATGGATATGCTCCTAATCTCATTGTTCCACCTTTATGTTCTATCGCTACTTGCTCTTCCATTATATGTATTAATGGATTTTTACACCTTGCATCAAATTCTTCTGAGTTTACGTCTTCTAGTTTTAATACATTTCTTGCAAATTCAACTACACTCATTTGCATACCTAAACATATTCCTAAAAATGGAATATTGTTTTGTCTTACGTATTCTATGGTATTTATCATACCTTCTATTCCTCTATCTCCAAACCCCCCTGGAACTACTACTCCTTGTATTCCTTCTAAAATTTGTGATACATTTTCTTTAGTTATAGGTTCTGAATCTATAAATTTGACTTTTACTTTTACATTATTTGCAAATCCACCATGTTGCAAGCTTTCTGCCACTGATAAATATGAATCTTCAAGTTTTATATATTTTCCTACAATAGCTATTGTAACCTTTTCATCTCCTATTTTTCTTATATTATTAATCATTTTTTCCCATTCTTCGTTTTTTGCTTCTTTTTTATCTAAATGTAAATGTTCACATACATCTATTGCTAGTCCTTCTTTTTCTAGCATTAATGGTACTGCATATAGGTTATCTGCTGTTAAGTTTTGAACAACATTTTCTTTTCTTACATTACAGAATAATGCAATTTTTGCTCTCATTTCTTCTGGAACTTCTTGTTCTGAACGGCATACTAAAATGTCTGGCTTAATTCCAAATGATTGTAAATCTTTAACTGAGTGTTGTGTTGGTTTTGACTTTAATTCGTTTGAACCAGATATATATGGTAATAGTGTTACATGTATATAACATACATCTTCTGGTGCTTTTTCAAGTCCAACTTGTCTTATAGCTTCTATAAATGCTAGACTTTCTATGTCTCCAACTGTTCCACCTAATTCTGTTATTACAATATCTAGATCTGTATTTTCGAAAGCATATATTCTGTCTTTAATTTCATTTGTAATATGTGGTATAACTTGAACTGTTTTTCCTAAATAATCTCCTCTTCTTTCTTTATCTAGTACAGATTGATATATTTTTCCTGACGTAACACTTGAGTTTTTTGTTAAATTTACATCTGTAAATCTTTCATAGTGTCCTAAGTCTAAATCTGTTTCTGCTCCATCGTCTGTTACAAAAACTTCCCCATGTTCATATGGGCTCATAGTTCCTGGGTCTACATTTATATATGGATCAAATTTTTGATTTGTTACTTTATATCCTCTATTTTTTAGTAATCTTCCTAATGATGCTGCTGTTATTCCTTTTCCTAGTCCTGATACTACTCCTCCTGTTACAAATATATACTTTGTATTCATTTTTATCTCTCCTTATATTTTTGTATTTGTGTGGACATATCCCTTTTCTAAATTTATTGTGTATTTATGTATGTCTTCTATAATAAAAAAATAGATTAAATCAAAACCTCTTTAGGGGTTTTTTTTTAACCTATCTTTTTAAGACTTATTTATATTATCATATTATGACAAATTATGCAATACCTTTTATCGCTTCTTTTATAAAATTTTGTATATGTGTCAATGATGTGCAACAAACTTTTATAAAAAATTTATAGTATTA
>CAPZDM010000016.1 GCA_948745425.1 uncultured Clostridia bacterium | reverse complement strand
ACTTCTTCTTAAATTATCTACAATTTTGAATTTGGATAATAAATTCATTCTAGAATTTTTTATCCATCTAATAATCTGCCAGTCTCCTCTAATCCATCTTTCAAGTCTAGTTATAAATGTGTTAAAACTACTTGGGTAACCATCTAATAATAAAATATCTGATACTAGTGCACATCTCAAATAATTGCCTTCTAGTAAATCATGACTTAATACTGTGTTTTCTGGTATCTGATTTTTTAAGATTATCGAAAATGTTTCTAAATCATAGATACCTTTTCCTGTAAATATTCCTTCATCAAAGTTGTCTTGGTAGATGTCTGATATTGCATTTGTGTATGAATCCGTTCCACCCATTCCTGCAAATATTTCTACAAATTTGCTTTTTTTGCTAGATACTAAGTCAATTCCAACTCTTGGTTGCATTAAAGCATGACCTGATATAATTTTTCTTTTTTCATTATCTAATTCTGGTACATTTAATATATGTGCCATTGCTCCAACTAATTGTATCCCTGAGTTTAAAACTAAGTTTGTATCTGCATCTAATGTTATTATATATTTGATTTTTGGAAGTTTGTTTTGTCTTTTTATTTTCCAGTCATTTATAGTATTAACTCTAAAGACATTATTTAAGTTTCCTAAAAGATATTCATTAAACTGATTTAATAATCCTCTTTTTCTTTCCCAACCTAAGAAATGCTCTTCTTTTCCATTCCACATCCTATTTCTATATACAAAATTAAAAATAGGTAATCCTTCTTTTTGATATTTAGTGTTAAGCATTTTTAACGCTGTTTCTGCGCCTTCTATTATTTTTTCATCATATGGCTCTTTTTTATTTTTTGAAGTAGTGCAATCTCCTAACAATGTGAAATATAAGTTTTCACTTTTATTTGCTAGATAAAATACTTCTAATTTTTCTAGTAGTGCCTTTGTTTTTTCTCCACTATCTAAAACTGTTGGTATAACTACCATTGTAGAGTATTGTTCTGGTATTCCTTTTGAAAAATCCATTTTAGGAATTAGTTTTGGTTTTACTACTTTATTTAATATTGTTTGTATAATTTTTGTAACTGCTTCAGTGATAGGGATAAATATCAAAATGAATTCTATTGCTACTAAAATAATGTTTTCTATTCTCGGGCGACTACTAGTCGCCCCTACAATAATCGATAATATTACTGTAAGGATTAATGAAAGAATTGATATGGCAGATATATATATTCCTACTTTATTTATATTCTTTTTATAATGAATTTGTAATGCTTCATATAATTCTTTTATTCCATTATCAATTAAATAATAACCTATATGTGCTCTTTTGACATTTCCCTCGTTTTCATGGACTTTGTTTGCTAGTTCTAATGCCTTTTGTGATATATATATTTCTGATAATTTTATCTTTTTAGATATTTCTTTTACTTTATTTCTGTAATATTCTTTTGTTGTATAATCCATATTGTCATATACATTTACTGGATCTTGTTTTAATATTTCCTCTACTCCATTTATGCTTTCAAATACTTTTACAAAATTCATTCTTTGTAATTCATGAATACTTCTTATTGAATTTCCTAGTGATACTTTTTTTATTGCAATATCATAATGCTCTTTTTTGCTTATTTCTTCAACTGTTAGACCTTGTTTTTTTACTTCTTCTTCTAGTATATTTAGATATGGTATTCCTTGTCTTCCATATTTCTTTAATTTATATGATAAATATTCTATAAACTGATATCTATTTCCACCAATGTCTACATTTTTTGTATCATATACTATTTTGAATTGTTGCTCTTCTTTTGATTTCTTCTCTAAAAATCTTTCTACTAAGCTTTCTACTTTTAATTTTTGTAGTTGTGCTGAATAAATACTTTCACATATTCTCCTAATTTTCTCTATTAAGACAATTTTAAAGAATAAGTTTATGTCCCATATTTCTTCCATATTTAAGGTCTTTTTGGTTTGATAACTTTTTAACATTTCTTTTATATTTTCTAATTCTAATTTACCATCTGTGTATAATATGATTTCAGCTGCCAAACAATATATTCTAGCATATCCCTTGTATTCTCCATTTGCTATTCCTACAAAGTTTCTGTATTTTTTTAATGGTAATTCTTTAATTATTACTTTTACTGTTTCTTCAATTATATAATAATTATCCAATAACCATTCACCTGCAGGATGAATTTGTACCCCTGTTTTTAGATTTACATTTAATATATCATAGGTTTTTGTTATATAATTAAAATTATCCTTTAACCTTGGTATTGGATATGTTTCTTTATTTGATTTAGAACATAGAATATGCTCAGATGCAAGATTCTCTAAGTATTTTTGCAATTGATTTTTATCTAAAACAATTCCATTAACATTAAGTGGTAACATTTATTTCACTTCCTAAAAGTCGTATTTTTCTTAGTTTGACCTTATTGGAAGTTTTTATACATTTTAAATTGGAAAATGGAAAAGAGAACCGTCCCTATTTCCACATTTTTTATTCAAAGGTTACTTTTGTGTCTATTGGTACTATTTGAATATAGGTGTTTCCATCGTTTACTTCTATTTCTTTTCCATTTGCATCTTTATATACTGTTTGTGCATTTCTTGATGATTTTGAACATGTTATTTTTATTGCTTTTCCGTTTGTTATATAGTATCCCTCTAAGTTTCCTATATTTTCTATTTCTTGTCTACCATACCCTGCATCTTCGTCTGTTGTATAGTTGTGTGCAAGTGTTACTATTATGTTTTTAGTAGTTCTTGTTTCTTTACTCAACCAATCTTTTTCAACTTTACCATTTACATATCTTTCATATAATTTTGTTTCTGCATTATATTTAAATGATACTTTGTGGCTTGCTGTGTATGGTAAGTTTACTGTGTTTGCTATTTGACCATTTTCTAGTTCTATTTCTTCTGGTACATATTTTAATACACTCTTTTGATTAGATGTTGTACTATATTTGCTTTTCTCTGCATATTCTGTTACTTTCTTTATGTTTGTTAAAACATTGTGTGGTGCTTTCTTTTCTTTAGTTCTCCAAAATGCTGAGTCTGTAACTAATCCATTTACATTATTTATTTTAAGTTTTTCTATGTCTTCTTCTGCTCTTTTACTATATCCAAAGTGCACAAATATACTGTCATTTTCTAGCACATAGTCTATGAATACTGGTCTTGCACTTCTTACTGGTCCTATTGTTTCTTCTTTGTCTTTTATATCTTTAAATACAGCCAAAAGTCTTGTAAGTCCTCCCTCTACTGTAATCTCATATACTATTGCTGCATCGTTTAGACCAGTTTGTGGTTTTGCTTCTCCTACATTGTCTATCATAACTGCTATACTTCTTGAGTTTCCTGACCAGGTTTTTGTTCCTGTGTTTTTGCTTTCTTCTACTTGGCTAGTATTATTTCCTTCTTCTGCATTAGCATTTGTTTTTTCTCCTTTTCCTGCAAGTTTTGTTCCTACTAGTATTGCTAAGATTATTACTACTACTATTAATATTACTATTAGTCCTTTATTTTTCATTTTTTTCGTCCTTCCCCTATTATTTATTTGATAATATCTTTTCTTCTTTTGCTCTCATTTGCTGTTTGTCATTTTCTTCTATATGGTCATATCCCATCAAATGATAAAATCCATGTACTATCATGTATGATAGTTCTCTTTCAAAACTATGTCCATATTCTATTGCTTGTTTTTTTACTATTGGTATACATATTATTATATCTCCTAATACATCTGGTATTCCTGTTTTTTGTTTGGGTATTTCATCTTTTTCAAACATTGGAAATGATAATACATCTGTCGGTTTGTCTATGTTTCTTGTTTGTTTGTTTATGGTTTGTATAAATTCTTCGTTTGATAATGTTATACTTAGGTATAAGTCTGTTTTGTCTAGTTTTTCTTCTTTGAAACATTTTTCTGTAATTTCTTGTATTAGCACTTCGTATTCTTCGTTTTTTTCAGTTTTTTCATAGTTTATGTCTGTTAGTTGTTTCATTATCACACCTTCTTTGGGTAATTTTTTAGATGTTTCTCTGGAGTATGGACGCCCATACACTGTATTTTTTACTTGTTTCGTCAATTTTTACATTTTACATAGATTGCCCACGTTTTGCTAATTCTTCGTGTTTTTTTCCTAATAGATTTATATTTGTACATTTTGAATATGAATTTTTTATATGTTTCATTTCTCCTAGCTCAACTAATTTCTTTTTATAGAATTGTATTATATGTTTTGATTGTAATCCTGTTCCTTCTATCTTTTTTATATCATTTCTTAGGAATAAAACTTCCTTTTTTATTGATTTCTGTTCTGCTGTGGCTTTTACTTTTTCTATTTCTTGATATTTATCTAAGAATTGTTTGTATTCTTCTTTTTCTTTTGGTTTTTCCCAATATATTTTTGTTGATAGTAGATTTATATTGTAGTCTTCTAATAATGTTAATAATAATTCATATGCCATTTTTTGCTTTTTCTCATTTGGACTACTTATTACTAAGTGCCTTGTTTCTTTTAATAGGCTTTCATAACATTGTTCTGCTACTACTAATGGTAAACTATGTGTAAATAGTTTTCTGCTAATTCCTAGTAGTATCATTTTCTTTTCTATTGTGTCTCTTTTGTCTAGTTTTCCTGCTAAGAATGAGTTGAATTTATCATATTGATATACTATGTCTTTATATGTTGGTTCTGTTCCTTCTTCGATTTTTATTGGTAATATGTTGGTAGTATATTTTTCTAGATTTTCGAATATATCACTGTATATCTTTTCTTTGCTTTCTTCATTTTCACTAATAACTTTGTCTGCTAATTGTACTGAGTAGTTTTTTAATAGTCCTTTATAAAGATTATTCATTTTGTCTGCATAAAAGGTTTTATATTTTTCGAGTATTTTGTCTTTTCTATTATTTTTTAATCCTTCATAGTCTAATTCTAATAAAAATTCTTGCTTTTTATATTTATATTCTACATATTGTGTTTCTTTTAAGTGTACTACATTATAGTATCTTGATAATGCATTTTCTTCATAGGTTGTTGCTACTTTACTTTTTACCCTTTTGTATACTGATTCCATTATGTATTTATCTAAAGCCTCTAAATATAAAACTACTGCGTTTTCGTATTTCTTTTCTAAGTTCCCTTTGTTTTCTTTACTTTTTTCGTTATGATTAATATATTCATAATATGTTTTTACAACATTATTTCTCTTCATGGAAATTAACATTCCATTTATTCCTACTTTTGTTGGTATTAATAGTTTTGTTATTGTTGTAGTTATTTTTGAAAAAAATGCTCCATCTGTTTTGGCTAGTCTTAATCCTTTTTCTGCCATGTAATATCCTCCCTTTCTTTTGCTTCTTATTGTATGTTATTGTCTATCTCTTCTTCTACTCCAATATTTTCCAGTACTTCATATATTAATTGAACTTCTATTCCTTCATCTATTTCTTTTACATTTATTTGTTTGTTTACTATTTTTGATTTGTCTTCTATTCTTTCGGATAGTTCATCTTCAAGGTTTTTTACTAGCATATCTTTTAGTTCTTCATATGTGTATTCTTTTTCTACACTAGTTATTTCTTGATATTCGTCTATCCCTAGTTCAATCGGCAAATAAAAATTGGAAAATATCTTTAATTTTTTTCTCTCATTTATTGTATCATATTTTTCAAATTTTGGAAGACTTTTGTATAAATTTATTTGAAAATTATTTAATTTTATATAGTGTCTTTTTTCGGAATTTCCTGTATAAATCTTTTCTTGTTGTTTATATGTCATGCTTTTAGAGGTTTCATACCAAACTCTTGCTTCTATTTCTGCTTCACTATGAACATATCTTGTTCCTGTATATTTTCCTTCCATCCATCCGTCCAACAAGTATTGTTCCTTCTGTTACTACATCTCCGATTTTTACTACGGGTGTACCAGTTTTAGCGTTTATCTTTGTTATTACTCCTGATTTGTTTGCTACAATATTACAGTAAGCATTTTTGTCTATTATCTGTGGCTTTTCTGTGTTTTCTACTATTTTTATTATTGCATTTGTACCATTTAGGTCTATACTCATCCATGCAATGTCATCTCTTTTTAGTCTTATTTTTCTTATTACTTCTTCTCTATCTATCTTGGATTTTTCTGCTCCTATTATTATTCCATTTTCATTTAATTGTTTTATAATTTCTTCTGTTTCTATTTTTTCATTTCCTATTATTTCTATATTCCATATATATCTTGAGGTAGCTAATATACTGAATGTTATTATTAATAATGCTAATGCAAATATTTTTCTTTTTCTATATTTGTTTAGCATAAATGGTAAGCCTTTTTTTCTGTTTATGGTTATTCTACATTTAGTTTTTTTGGCTACTTCTTTTATTCTCTTAAAATCTTTTATGCTGATATTAGTTTGCAAATATGTTGATTTTTCCCTTTTTGTATTCCATAGTAGAATCCTTTTACTTATACATATATTTATAAATCTTTCTATGAAGTATCCTTCAACTGATATATTGACATATCCACAAATATAACTTAATAAGATTTTAAATATCACTTATTTTTCCTCCATCTCGTCTTCTTCATAGTTTTCAAAGTCTATGCTGTCTATCTTTCCTGTAATTTTCATATCGTCTTGGTTCATTTGTATTAGGTTTAAATTGAACCCATTTACATTTATAACTCCAATATGTGTGTTTACTTTTATGTAAAAACTTTCATATTCTATGATGTTCTTGTAGTTTTCTATAAGCATTTCTTCAAAGCCTAAAATTGAAATTTTGGGTATGTTTGAGACTACTTCTGCTGGCATTTCTAAGATTTCATTTATTCTGCTCATTCCTCTGGTTACTCTTTTTTTCTTTTTCAATGGTGTTGTCTCCTTTTCTATATTTTTATATTCTTTCTCACTTTTCAAATTGTTCTATGCTTCTAAATTCATAGCCCATTTCTTTTATTTTTTTTATTACGTCTCCTAGTATTTCTGAATTGTCTTTTGATGTTGAGTGTAGTAGTATTACTGCTCCTGGATGTATATTTGATATTATTTTTTCTTTTCCATATTCTGTTCTTCCTTGTTTTGCTTCGTCCCAGTCATCATATGCTAGACTCCACATTACCGTTGTGTACCCTAAGTTATTGGTTATTGCTAATGTTCTTTCACTGTATTCTCCTTTTGGTGGTCTTATGTATCTCATTTCGTATCCTGTTTTTTCATATACTGCTGTTTGAAGTTTTACTACTTCTTCTTTTATTTGTTCTTCTGATAAGTCTGTCATACTATGATGATTTACTGTATGATTTCCTACTACATGACCTTCGTTTATCATCCTTTGGACTATGTCTCCTGCTGTGTTTAGGTAATGCCCTGTTATAAAGAATGTTGCTTTTACATCATTTTCTTTTAATGCATCTAATATCTTTTCTGTATATCCTGCTTCATATCCTCCATCAAATGTTAAATACACATACTTTTTGTCTTTGTTTCCCATTGCTATTCCATTATATTCTTTCATTAGTTTTACATTTGTTGAACCTAAGTCTGGTTGTTCATTGTTTGGTACTCTTTTTACTCCCCATCCTATTTTTGTATTACTTAATGCTACACCACTTGTTGTGACCGTTTGTTTATAATTATCATTAAAGGTTATTACAAAGGCTATAGTTATTATTACTATAATCCCTGTCCCTATTATCATGATTCGCTTTTTCATAATGTCTCCTCCTTATATTCTTATAGTTAATATTATGAGAGAGATTTTAGAATATAACAAAAAACCTAAAGTTTTAGGTTTTAACTAAATCTTTAGTTTTTTATGTTCTCATTGCCCTTTTTATTTTATTTAACCATTTTTATATGTTTTGTTTAAATTATTGAGTCTTTATTAATTATTGGTTAAATTTTATATTTTAGTTAAATTGTATGTATAAATTTGTAATTTTAACTATAGTTTCTTGACATTCTGTCGTTTTTATCGTAGTATTATCTAGTAATGGAAAGTTTATGTAAATATGTCGAATTTTGTTGTAATACTTATATTTTTTTGTTGGGAGCGAAAAATATGTTAAATTTCGTATTATGTGATGATAACTCATCCTTCTTAAATGGGTTGGATGAAATGTTATCTAAGCTATTTATCAAACATAATCTAGAAGCCAGAATTAGTTTTAAAACAGATTCTGGCAATGAATTGTTGGACCACATAAAAAATAATTCGGTTGACGTTTTATTCTTAGATATCAATTTGAGGAATAAAAATGTTGGATTAGCAATTGCTAAAGAAATAAGAAAAATAAATAAAAATTTACATTTAATTTTTACTACTGGACATTTTGAGTTTATGATGGAAGCCTATAAAGTTAATACTTTTGATTATCTTGTTAAACCTATTTCTCAAGATAATCTTGAAGAGACTTTGATTAGATTAAGGGATTATCTGGATAATTCAAATAACCGTTTTATAAAAATTAATGGTACTACTTTTATTAATCAGGATGATATTCACTATATTAGAAAAGATGGTATGAAACTAGTTTACCATACTGAACATTCTGAATACGAGACTTATAATTCTTTTTCAAAGATTAAGCACACATTACCTAATGGTTTTGTTAGATGCCATAAGTCTTTTATTGCAAATATATCTAATATAAGTCATGTTGAGGTTAATACTAATACCATATTTTTTAATAATAACAGCAAATGTTATATTGGTCCAAGATATAAAAATGAATTTATGGAGGTGATAAATGTTGGAAATTCTTCGAACCGTTTGGATGTCGCTAACTACACCCAATGATGGTTTAACTGCCATTCTTTTTAATAAGTTTGGAATACCCTTTATCTTTATTGAAATAACTGTTGGTATGTTATTATTCACAGCTATATTAGATATAAAGTACACTAAAAATCAATACTTTGTATATCTGATGGCATTATTTGTATCAACTTGTATAATTAATGCATTACTTGACAAGCCATATAGTTCTTATATATTTATGATTGTTTATGCATTAGTAATACATTTTGTTTTTAAAGCAAGCATATTAAAAAGTATAATAGCAGAGATAATTCCTGTAGCCTTTTCGGCAGCTTTAGAAGTTCTTTTGGCTAAATTGTATTTGCTATTCTTTAATGCCTCATATGAAGTTGCCTTTAACATACCTATCTTCAGAATTTCTATTACTCTCACAATATATTTAGTAACATTTATTATATATGTTCTGATAAAAAGGCTAAAATACAGTATTATATTTTCTGAGAATTTAAGCAAACATAATAAAATTGTTATTTTAATAAATTCTCTTGTCGGCTTTTTGACTGTTGGTACACAAATTTATCTTATTTGTTTTTATAATAATACTCTTCCATTTAGAATTATTATTTTAAGCCTTTTCACTTTTATAACATACTTCTTTGTTAGTATATTTAGTTTGTTGAACACTACTAAACTTGAGATTACTAGTAGAAATCTTGAACAAGAAAAATATTATAATACAACACTTAAAGTTTTATTTGATGATATCCGTACTTTTAGACATGATTTTGGAAATATTGTTCAGTCCATAGGAGGATATATAAATAATAATGACATTGATGGTCTGAAGCAATATTATAAACAATTGCAAATGGATTGTGAGGATATAAAAAGTTTAGAAATGTTAAATCCAGCAACAATTAATGACCCTGCAATATATAGTTTGCTTACTGCAAAATATTATAAAGCCACAGATTTAGGTATTGAAATGAAAATTCATGTATCTCTAAGCCTGGAAAATCTAAATATGAAAATTTATGAATTCACTAGAGTCATTGGTATTTTGCTTGATAATGCAATTGAAGCTTGTGAAAGATGTGAAGATAAGATAATTAATCTAGAAATAAGAAGAGATGAAAAATCTCCTAGACAATTATTACTTATACAAAATACATATTGTGATAAAAATATAAATTTAGATAGAATTCGTGAAAAAGGCTATACCTCTAAAAAAGATGATGGTAATCCACATGGATTAGGTTTATGGGAGGTAAATAAAATATTAAATAAATCTAAAAACTTAAATTTATTTACTACAAAAGATTCTATATTTTTTACACAACAATTAGAAATTTATGATAAATAGCAAAAGAGCATAATACCTGTACTCTTTTATTTTATATATTAAAAGGTTATTTGTGGTTTTTTCAAATAACCTTTTTTATATTTGTAACTTTTAAGTTTATGATAGCGTCGAATTTCTATCATTTTAAGGAAATATTATATTTTTAATTAGTTTTTCTATGATATTTATTTAATTTTTTATTGCCTACAGGCTGATAATTCTTATTTATCTTTTTTTATTAAAGATGCTGGCATTTTAGGTTGATGAAATGCTCCAACCATCCAACAACTTGAATTTGCATTTTTTGCGGTTTTTTCTGCAATTTTAGCTATTGTTTTTACCATATTACCTATCCCTCCTTAGTCAAATATCTATATAATCGAAAAGTCCCCTGCCGGCTTAAGAAACTTTGGGATTATTACAATTAGTCTGCATAAACTTCATATCCATATTTATTATGGTATAGTTTATACATTGGTTTTGTTATAAATATTGAGTGTATTAAACATCCAATAATTAATATATTTGAAACAATAATATACTTATTCTGTAATATTATTGCTACAAGCAAAGTTAAGGTCATTGTTATATAAGACATTATCTTCTTGAATTTTCTTTCTCTTTTTCTTAATATTGGGACATTTTCTGTGTCTGCTGGTGCATATATAGTTATTACTATCATACTAAATATCCAAACTATCAGTATTGCTAAATATCTATATGTGCTTGGTATAAATGGTAAGCTTTTGCTTATTAATGCATTTCCACAATAAATAGCTGGTGTGGTTATCATACAGGCAATATGGCTTTTTGCATGTACTCCCCCAACAAAATATTTATATGGTAATAGCATTATGTAAGTTATTAATGTTAGTTTTAATACTCCGAGTAAATAGGCTATTATTAAAGTTCCTACTAGTTTAGGTACTTCCCCTATTATCATCTGTAGTCCATAATTTATGACTTCAGTGCGTTCCTCATCAAGTTCTGGCATTTCCCTTTTTATTCTTGCCAAAATAAAATCACAAATTTTATCAACCATATTATCGCATTCCTTTTTATAACTTTTCTACATTCAAATTTTATACTTTTATTTGCATTATTTTACATTTTGTTTATAAAAAACAAAAAATCATTTACAAAACTTCTAATCTTTTAATTTCGTAAATGATTTTCTAATTTTCATAAAATTAATCTAGAATTTTCCATGTTCCATTTTTTTCTGGTAAACATTCGAATGTTATCTCTTCTTTGGTTATTGGATGATTGAATGTTAATTTGTATGCCCATAATGCTATCTGTTTTCCATGTCCTCTTGTTCCATATTTCTGGTCTCCATAAATACTATGTTCTATATTAGATAACTGTACTCTTATTTGATGATGCCTTCCTGTATGTAAGTTTATTTTTACAACAGATAAGTCTATTTCTTCATTATATTTTATTACTTCATAATCTAAACTTGCAAGCTTTGCATTTTTTGTTTCTGCTTTTACTACTTTACTTAAATTGTTTCTTTCGTTTTTTATCAAATAATCTTCTAGATGTCCTTTTGTTTTTTCAAATTTTCCGTCTGCTACTACTAAATATTCTTTTTTTAATTCTTTATTTCTGACTTGTTCGCTTAGTCTAGCTGCTGATTTTGAGGTTTTCGCAAATACCATAACTCCTCCAACAGGCCTATCTAATCTGTGTATTAGCCCTAGATATACGTTTCCTGGTTTATTGTATTTTTCTTTTATATATTCTTTTATTATTGTTAACATATCTTTGTCTCCTGTTTTGTCCCCTTGTGATGGAACATTCGGCATTTTCTCTACTACTATTATGTGGTTATCTTCATATAGAATATTTAGCATTTTTCTCTCCTTTTTAACAGTTTTTTTCCAATCTCTACTGTTCCCAACGTCCATATATCCCTGCTGGCAACACCAATTTTGAGTCTGTCATTGGTAGCCCAATTTCTCCTGATGAGAATTTTCCTTTGTATTTCGGATTTATATTAAGTCTTAATATATTTTCTAACACTGATGATGATATTCCTGTTGTATAAGAGTTTATTAAGAAAAATAATGGGTTTTCTGATAATACATTTGTACATAGTTTTACTAAGTCTGCAATGTTATTTTCAAATTGCCATACCTCTCCATTTGCTCCTCTTCCATAAGATGGTGGATCCATTATTATCGCATCATATTTATTTCCTCTTCTTATTTCTCTATTAACAAATTTATTTACATCATCTACTATAAATCTTACTGGTTTTTTCTGTAATCCTGATGAGATGATATTTTCTTTTGCCCATGTTACCATCCCTTTTGAGCTATCTACATGACATACACTTGCTCCTGCATAACTGCATGCAACTGTTGCTCCTCCAGTATATGCAAATAGATTTAATACTTTAATTTCTCTTTTTGATTTTTGTATTTTGTCTATCATCCAGTCCCAGTTAACTGCTTGCTCTGGAAATAACCCTGTGTGCTTAAATCCCATTGGTTTTATATTAAATGTTAAGTCTCTATATTTTATTTGCCATGCTTTTGGCAAACGATTTACATATTCCCAACTTCCTCCTCCTGTTTTACTTCTATTATATCTTGCATTTATGTCTTTCCATTTATTGGAGAATGTCTTTTCCTTCCATATAATTTGTGGATCTGGTCTTACTAATAATACCTTACCCCATCTTTCTAACTTTTCTCCATCTGCCATGTCTATTATTTCATAATCTTTCCAATTGTTTGCTGTATTCATTGTTATTATTTCCTTTCTAAATATCCTATCTTTTCTATTAAATTTCTTTAAAATAAATTAACTTTTAATAATAATATATAACATTATTTACAAAAAAGCAAGCAAATAAAGTTGATTTTTATAATTAGAGAAAGAGGCTATTATAAATAGCCTCCCGAGCGACTTCATTTCTTTTAATTATCTCTTATAAAAGATTATAACATATTTATGTATACTTTTCAAATTTGCGTTTGTGGGGATGAATTATTTTTTATTATTTTCAAATAACTCTTTAATATATAATTCTCTATTTTCAAGTTCATTGTTTTTACCTTGTAATAAGTTCCCAAAAAACATTAATATATAATCAAATGTAGGATAAATTCCTTTTGGAATATTTCCATAATTACTTCTAACTAGTGCATTCCTAAAATATAAACTTTTATCTTTAAACATATCATTATTAACATTAAATCCCATATTATTAAGATATTTTTCGATAAACACTGCTGTAGTTCTAGTATTACCTTCTCCAAAAGGATGTACTTGCCAAATACTTGAAGTAAATTTTGCAATATGTTTTATTAATTCGTCATTATTTAGTTTTGAATAATCAAAATCCTTTTCTTCTTTAAAATCATATTCAAAATAGCTTTCTATATCTTGATAATTTACATATTTAACAGTATCTCCATTTAGTATATCCTCTTTTTTGGTAATATTATAATTTCTATAATTACCTGCAAAATCATAGATATCTTTAAATAAGTATTTATGAATATTCTTTAAAGTAATAGGACTAAACCCAAAACTTTTATCTTCTAAAAGCTGTGCTATTCTTAATGATACTAAATCGCATTCTTTTTCTTTTTGAATATTTATGTCATTAGAGTTTTGAGTTTCATAATATGCTTTTAATAAGTTTTCTACTTCATAATACTTTAGTTCTCCATTAATATTTTTTTCAGATAATTCTAATAAATATTTAGAAGGTTCTAAATTATCAACTTTATTTAATCCAATACCAGTATTCCAATATTCTTGTTTTTTTGTGGTATCAGTTATTTCATTTTCAATTATATAATTTTCTTCATTAGGCATATGAAAACCTCCTAAAATCTCCTTTTTTCATACCTTAATATTATACCATAAAATGCCTAAAATTACTATGATTTTGCCTAAAAAACCATGGTAATTTATACAATATAAACAATTTCATTATTTGGAAAGTATCTTTTTAATTGTTCTTTGAAAAATTTTTCTCCTTCTTTTCTCATTTCTTCTTTATATCAATATTTTCCTCTTCCTCTGCCTGTCATTATGTCTTTATTATATAGGTTTATTGCATTTGGGAATGCTTCTTCATTTATTTTCGTATGAACATAACTATATGTCATGAATATTACCTCAAAAAATATGTCCTTCTTTGCTTTTTCTGATAATTCGTCTTTTAGTCTTTTAATTAATTCTAAATATAATTCCCTCCAATTTTCTACAAATATAACTGGAGCAATTAATATTCCTACTTCATATCCTGCTTCTTTTAATTTATTTATTGCTTCTATTCTCCCTTTTAATCTAGATGTTCCAAATTCAACTTTATTTATTATTTCTTCTGGATTAACACTCATTCTAACAATTACTTTTCCCTTATGATTAAGTGGTAATATGTCGTCTACCATTTCAAATTTTGTAGGAAATGTCAGCTTTCCTTTATCTGCATTAAAGTTTTCTATTGTCCATACTAGATTATTTGTTATAGTGTTTTCTAGGATAAGGTCACTATTACTTCCTATTTCAAATGTAAGTTCTTTGTCTGATTTGTTTGATACTTTAATGATCTTATCTAACATTTCTTCTCTGTTAACAAATAAACGTAAATATGCACATTTGTTGTAATTGCAAACTAAGTAACAATACATACATGCTGCAATACATCCAGATGATGTGTATGGAACTAAGTAATCTGAAATTTTATGGTTTTCTACAAATTTATGTGTCTTTCTTACTCCAATTATTAAGTTTGCTTTCATATTTAAAAATTCTTTATTTTCTTTTTTACGCATTTCTTCTATTGCATTATGGCTTTGTATCTCTATTTTGGGAACTTCTTTATATTTTTCTAAAAGTTGTTTACCAAGCTCATAATTCTCTATATCTTTTTCAACATAAATAGATTTTGGTTTAAACATAATAATTCTCCTTACTATATTATCTTTCCAAATCTATCTTTATTTATGTGAATTTTTTAAGAAAAAAGTGGCTTAAAACAAATATTTAAGGAGTCCTTTATATTGAACTCCTTTGTTTATTAAATTTTCTTTATTTTTATATATGATATGATTATATTAATTCCAATTATTAAACATATTAATATTATAATTTCTATATTACTTCCTGTTTTTGGTAGCCTTCCTGTTACTGTTGTTGTGTCTTTACTGTTTACTATTGTTTCATTTTGATTATTGTTTTCAGTATTTGGTCTTTCTGATTCTATTGGTTTATCTGGTGTATTTGGTGTATCTTTATCTTCTGGTATTTCTGGTTTACTTGGTTCATCTTCATCTTTTGGTACATCTGTGTCTGATTTTTCTGAAATTAATGTTTTTCCAATATAATTTGCTCCTAAACCTTCTTCCCATATATCTGGATTTGCTAATTGTATACATTTGTAATTATTGTCTTTATTCATATCTCCATATTGTGATATTCTTAAGTATATATTCCATTCACCTAATTCTATATTTTCTGGTAATTGGACTTTTATGTCTATATTAGAAATTTCTTTAGAGTTCCATATAGTTGCATTTACATCTGTAAGTATTTCATGTTTTTCTCCATCCTTTTCTAATATTAATGTTACTTTTTTATCATTAATTAGATTTGCAAATCCTACATTTTCTATTTGCAATTTTATTTGCAAATTTCCGTTTTTATTTGCAACTTTTGAGTCTCTTAAAACAAATCTATATCCTAAATGGTTAGCTATATATGTATATCCTGTTTGTCCTAAATAAAGTTTATCGTCTCCATCATAACTTTCATTTTTCCACTCTTTTATAACAGTGTTATTCCATTCTGAGTTTAGATATGTAGTGTGTGTTCTAAAAGCCTCATTTGACATATATTTTGCTGTATTTAAGGGAGTTCCACTAGCATAATTTGCTACTACTTCTCCTCCATAAAGTGTGTGCATAGCTTGCTTTTCAAGCCATTTTATTTCTATTTCTCTATTTGCAAAAGTCCCAAGGTCACTTTCTGAGCCTAAATATCCATCATTATATAATCCTACTCTATATGCTTTTGTGCCTCTGTCTGTAATGTTTTCATTTAGCTTTGATCT
The DNA here is from genome assembly GCA_948745425.1 of uncultured Clostridia bacterium. GTDB lineage: Bacteria > Bacillota > Clostridia > TANB77 > CAG-508 > CAKPSH01. The sequence goes on along the minus strand of CAPZDM010000016.1, from coordinate 12,086 downwards.
ATCAATTCCAAGCCATTTTGCATAATAGTTTGGTGTTCTTACTCCTATCTTTATTTTTTCAGGTACTGTATTAAGCATTGTATCTATTGCCCTACTAACATTATCTGTTGTACATATTTTACTTGTATGCATTTCACCCCATGGTCCAAAGAAACCTAATTCTACATATGATATTACATCTTGGTTTGCTTCAAATACTGGTTTTAACTGAGAAATATGTGTTAATATAATATCTAATGATGGTTCTACATCTGCTCTTCCATTAAAATTATCATATGCAAATCTTATGATTACACTTCCACCATTGTTTTTAATATTTGATAAGGTCTCATTTAGCGCATTTAAAGCATCCTCTGTAAATTCTAAGTCCTTATTTGCATTATTTGCTTTAGAAAAATCTCCAATACCTACTCTTAAGTGAATTAAGTTTGCACGTGAATTAGTTGCTTTATTTCCTGATGGACTTAGTTTAAGAAAAGCTGTGCTATAAAATCCTCTTTCTGGATTTTTTATATCTTCTAGTGTTTCTGAATAATTAATATCTTTCATTGAGGTATATTCAACATTTTCTGTTCCTACTACATTTTCTACATTTGATAGAATTATAATTAATAAAATTGTTATCGCTGAGAGTATTCTTAATATATTTAAAACAGGTTTTACATTTTTTAATTTCATTTTTTACTCCTCTTTTACTACTATACATAATATTATATTACTTTTTCGTTTAAATTGCAATATATTACATACATGAACAAAAGTGGCTTCGCCACTCGGACGCCCAAAGGGCACCCCAACAACAACATAATCGATTTTTCCTATACAACTAGAAATCCCAGTTGACACTGTATAGTGTGAACTGGGATTTTCTTATGCACTTTTTAGTTCTAGTCTTAGTTTATCACTTATCATTGCTATGAATTCTGAGTTTGTTGGCTTTCCTTTACTTGCTGATACTGTGTAACCAAATATACTTTCTACCACGTCTGTTTGCCCTCTTCCCCATGCTACTTCTATTGCATGACGTATTGCTCTTTCTACTCTTGATGGGGTAGTGTTAATAAAAACAGTACTTTTCCACATACCAATAAATACCCTATTTTTATATAAATTTATTGCCTTGTTTGTTGGTTTTTTATTAAACTATTTGTAGGTATTTTACTATGTGCTTTTTGATTTGTCAATCTTTTCAAAAAATTTATTTGACAGATTCTATAAAATATGTTATTATATGATTACATTAAATATGTACTTAAGTTCGGGATAAGTCATATATTTAAGCGTACATACTGCAATTATGTACGCTATTTTTATGCAAAATAAAAAGCAGGAGCTACCTGCAATCTCACTCCCACTTTTGACTTATGTATTATTTTTTACATTCGTCTTTTGTCTCGCCTTGTTGTTTTTTCGCTTTCATAGTTTCTTCTTTTTCTTTCAAAAGCATTTCTACTAATCGCAAAATCAGTTCAGGATTCGTCATATATCCCACCCCTTTCCGTCCTTATGTAAGAACTACCTTTGACAGCGAAAGGTTGGTATTATATTACAATATATTTTACTAAAAAACAAGCGAACACCTTAAAATTTTACAAATAAATTTCTGTAACCACATTTTACGAAAAATATTTGAGCCTTTCAATAGATTATTTAATTTTTTATATACAGAATCACATTTATATATAATTTTCCAAAACCTCATATTTTGAAATCGGCTCTACAAGCCACTTACAAACCTCAAAAAACACGATAAAATAATAATTTTATTATATTTCTTAATTTATAAATAAAATGTGCTTAATAAATGGGGATTTTACTTCTTAATTTTCTAAAAATAAAAGTAATTTATGATTTTTTTCCATAAAAAAGAGAAGCACCTGTTTTTAGCTTGTATCTTTACAGATTCAATCGGTTTATGACTTTCTACAATCGTCTGTAAGCCATTTTTATTTCACAGACATATAACTTGTTGTCTGTCTGTATAAATTTCTTTATACGGTCATTTTAGAGTGCCAATTTCTATCGAAAAAAATTGAATAAAGATATTATAATATGATTACAGTATAAAACATAGAAAAAAGAGAGAAATTCCCTCTTTTTCAAAACTATTAGTAAATTTATCTTTCTTTTTATTATTGTAATGGTTTTTCTTTATATTGTTCTATCCAGTAAGAATAATATGGATTTTCCCAAGTAGAACCATCATAATAAGTTACATTTTTTACAATTGCAAGTACTTTTGAAATTCCATGACTTGCGTCTAATTCCCATCCATAATCTTTTCCTCTAGTAGCACCTGCAACTACATTTACATTATCTGCTTTTCCTGTAAATTCAAATCCTCCACCACTATAATTATATTTTGGTTTTATCTTCAATGGATAATTATTATTATCATAAGCTAAAACTGCTACTTCGTAATCTTTTATAGTTTTGCTAGAATTATTTTTTATTATTACTTCTATCATATCTGGATATAATGCCTTATATCTATCATCTTGTATTAAAATTTTTGCATTTTCAACAGTTACTTCTTGTTCATTTTTGTACTTTTCAATTTCTTGTTCTTTTGCTTTATCTTTTATTTCATTACTTTTTTCTGTAATTTGATTATCATTAGTTATTACTTCTTGTAATTCTTTAAGTTTTTGACTAGCTGTTACATAATCATTTTGAGAAATTAGATTATTAACTTCTACTAATGTTTTGTTTTTTAATTCTTCTTGATTATCTTTTATATAATCTTGAGCTATTTTATAATTATTCTTATCTAATTCTATTACCTTTGAATAACTCTTTATTGCCTCTAGTACTTTCCCAGAATTTGCATTATTCTGTCCTTCCCCAAAATCATCCTTTGATATTTTTATTTTCTCAATATCTTCTTTAGACAATTTTATAGTATTTTCAAATCCTTTTATGTTCTTATATCTATCAATTTCTTCGATTGCATTCTCATAACTTTTTGTTCCATTTACAAATTCTTCTACAATTGATTCTAATTTGTCTTTAAATATTTTTTCAATCTTCTTTTTTTCATCATAACTTTGTGTACTTGAATATATCTCTTGCAATTTTGAAACATCTAAATTATCTAAATTTTGCTTAAATTTCATAACAGGATTACTAAAATATTTTATAGTTACAATTATAGCAATACAAATAATTAATCCTATTATAATTAAAATTATTTTCTTATTATTTTTTACATTTACTTTTTTATCTTCCATTATAAAAACTCCTTTATATTTTACTTAAAATATTATCATAATTTACATTTTCATATACTGTTGCGTTTTCCCATATTTCATTTATCTTTTGTGTCAAACCTTCAAATATAACCTTTACAAATTCTTTTCCTAATGTTATTCCATTTTCATTTACTGTTGTATTATCCATTTGTTCCAAATTTTCTGCATAATCACTCTCTATAAAAGTGCACCCTGCTAATTCTCCATTTTTTGTAACAAATATTCGTCTTACTGTTTCTTCATTCTTTCCTTTAGTTTCCATATCAAACAAGTATATTGTTTCTTCTTCATCATTGGTTGTCTTTCTTGCCTCATATAACTTTATACAAAAATCTCTTAATGAAGTTGGCTCTGTTGGTTTTACAATCTTTGTGTAATCTGTTGTATTTGTATTTTCTTCTTGTGTAGGATTTAATAGTTTATTATTTACATTTACTAATTCTGATAGTAACTCTTTTTCATTATTATTTAATGTTATTTCTTCTGCTACTGTTAATGTTTTTTTATTTTCTTCTGTTGTCCCCCTATGAAAACATATAAAGTAAATTGCTATTACTATAACTATTATTCCTAAAAATATTAATATCTTTTTATTTTCTTTTTTCATATTACTTTAATCTCCTTTTATATTTATTGATTATCAATTCTTATTATAAATTAGTAGAATATTCATCATAAAACTGTTTTATAGGGCATGCTACAATATAAAATGTACATTCATTTTTTACTTTTATTCCCAAACCTTTATTATACAATGTTTTGTTACCTAATTGCCATTTATCTATTCTATTATTGAAAGTCCAAAATTCCATATCTTCATCTATATTTAATAGTGATTTTATTTCTTCAAAAATTTTTGTCATTCCTGAATCTCTTTCTATATCAGTATATTCATCATTACAAAAATATCTTATTGCAATAACACTATCATCTTGTGAATCTGCCATAATTTTGATATGATTTGCTCCTTGTTTATATGTAACAACATATGCATTAATTCTTAGTTCTTTTTCTTTTCCATAGTTATAATTGCCAATTTTACTTGTATCAACCATTCTACCACCCATATTTTATTTTTTAGCTAATTCTGCACCTTTTAAATCTTTAAATACGGCATAGTCATTTCTTCTTTCTATAAAAGAATAGATTTCTTCTTTTAATTGTTCTTTGGTATATTTAACTGTATTTGTATTTTCTTCTTTTTTCTTATTTTGACTTAACCCTATAACACTATAATCGTTGCCTAATAATGAAAACGCCATTTTAGTTGCTTGTTGTTTTAGTATTAATGCTATTATAATTATAATTAATATTGCAATTATTACTGAAAATATTATAATCACTTTTTTATTCTTTTTATTTTCCATATTTTAAATTTTCCTTTCAAAATTTATAACTTTTTAATTTGCTTGGTCTAAATTTCTCATTATCTTGTCAACATCTACCACAAAAAAATCTTTTCTCTCAGTCCAGTATTCTTTTACAACTTTTGATGTTGCTATTTCAAGTTTATCTTCTGTGCTAGTATATTTTGTAACAGTTTTATCTGCATTACTATCATCGCCCCAATATGTAATAGTTCCATTTGACTTAATTAAGTACATATTTCTTCTTCGTGTTACACCACCAAATCCATTTTGACCTGAAGAATCAATGATTACAGTTGCTGATGAATCATTTGCTTTACTATATATAATTTCAAATACTTGTAATGATTCTGGATTTTTTAGTGAACTTTGTAACTTATTAACTACACGGGCAATCATTTTTTCGTCATCTGTTAATGTGTTTGCTATAATTTCTTCTTTTATCCTATCTTGTTCTATTTTCTTATTATATCCTATGTATCCAACTATACCTATTATTAAAGCAATTATTATGATAACTATTATTTTATTATATTTTTTTATAAAGTTCTTTCCTTTTTCAATTTTTTCATTTTTTAATTCTTTATATACATACCCACAATGAGGGCATTTTTCAACTGTATCCGACATTTCTTTTCCACATTCTTTACAATTAATTAATGCCATTTTTTACAACTCCTTTTATAATTTATTATATATTTTTTTAAAATTACTACTATATCTACAATAATTAGTGGTGTCATTATACAAAATATCCATACCATCATATTAAATTCAAATGCACTTTTAAAATCTATCCTTAACAAACTTTTTACTGCTCTAGTCATTCCACATAAAGGGCAACCCACACATTGAAAATGGCTAAAATAAGCTATGTATATGTATGAAATAAATAGTATAAAGTAGATAATTAGTCGTGCATTTTGAAAGTCCCTATCGTTTGCTATCTTCTTTAGATTCATTTTTTTGTTCCCTCACATTTCCTGATAAAATCATTATACTGCCAACAAAACATAGTATTGGTGCTATAAATAAAAATAAGAAACAACAATTTAAGGTTACTGTCATCATTGCTGACAAAATAATTGACAATATTAGCATTGTTATACCATACAATTTGATATATCTTTTATTAATTTTATTTTTCAAATACAATATACCTAATATTATGATAATAATAGATATTATCCCTATTAATACTAAATATGTTATTACTGCCTTTTGATTTGTTTCTACTTCTTCTCCTATGGTAACATTTATTGTCATGTCTGGCTCTGTTGTGTTTTGTTTCTCTGTTGTTGTACTAGGTATTAAAAAAGCTAATGCCACAATGATTGCAAACCCTAATAACAATGAACTTCCTATAATACATAAAATTGTTCCTGTTCTAGTGGTATTCGTTTTTTCAACTGTTACATTTTGAATATTTTGCTTATTTAATTTATATCCACAGTTAGGGCAACTCTCTGCATTTTCCGATATTTCTTTTCCACATTCTTTGCATTTTATTAATGCCATTTTTACACCCCCCTTTAATATCTAAATTTAATTATTAATTTTCATTTTTCGACAAAATCTAACGCAATTATACAACTTATATTCATATTTGTAAATGCTTTTGGTTACTAAAAATAACAAACTTTACTATTATAATATAATTAACTTTCATATAACAATGAGAATGGAGGAATTATAGAATATGGAGAATCTAAGAAAAATAAGAGAAAAAAGAAATATAAATCAATTAAAAATTGCTATGGATTTGGAGATTTCGCAAGAATCAATTTCAAAATATGAAACAGGAAGGGCTTTTCCTTCTAAAATTATATTATTAAAACTAGCTGATTATTTGAATTGTAGTGTAGATTATTTGCTAGGACGAACTGATAATCCTAAAATAAATAAAGATTCTGTATCCAATTCTAATGAAAAAATAGAAAATCTTATCTTTAGGTATAACAAGCTAAGTGAAAGTAATAAAAATAAGTTAGAAGGTTGTTTGTTAGCCATAGAAAAAGAAGATATAGAATCCAAAAAGTAGGTTAATAACCCTACTTTCTCTAAAACTATGTACTAATTGAAATTGTGTAATTTCCGTTCATTTCAATTTTAATTTCTTTCTTTATATCAATACTTATGATTTCGTCTGTAAGTATTTCTATTTCTTCATTTCGTATTAACTGCGAATTACTAATTATTATAATAGTATTCGTTACAATAGACTGCATATTATGAATATTTAATATTAATCGTAAACTGCCTTCTAATTGTATTGATATATCTTGTCCTTCTATTTCTTTTAATTTCTGTTGTAACTGTTTTAAATCTTCCATTTACAGTAACCTCCTTTAGATTTCAAAAAGTATTGTTTCTTCATTTTCTAAGAATAGTTGTAGCTTTCTATTATCTTTACTTCTCATTATATTAGATATATAAGTCGTGTCGATTTCCATTGTATCATTTTTTATAGAATCTTGTATAATTATTTTTGAATTTTTGTTGTCTAGTCTAGCAACGAACCTATGGAAAGTCATTCTACCACCGATTACACCGTTAAAATAAATATACGCACCTTCTTTGAAATTGTTAAGATTCTTCAATGCCTGTTTTAAATCCTTTTCCTGCACTTTCTCCATATCATCCATTTTTACCAATCCTCCTTTTTTGTTAATGATATTACTATACCGTTTGAAACGTTATAAATATATTATACCGTTTCGTACGTATAATGTCAAACCGTTATATTTTTGATATTCTATATTTAAAAATATTAATAGGGAGTAATTAAATGAGTAAATTAGAAAGCAATAGTATAGGAAATAATTTAATAAAAGTAGATGGAAATATAGTTTTTAAGTTAGAAAATGTTATCAACAAAAGTGGAATAACAAAATATAAACTTTCGAGAATTACTAATATTAGGTATGATACAATTTGCAATTATTGTAAAGGTAACGTAACTTTAATTAATGTAGAATATCTAAAGATTTTCTGTAATGTCCTTAATTGTAATATAGAAGATATAATTGAGTATAAAAAATAGTATAAAATCTGTTGAGAATCTACTTATTAAAAGTATATTTTTTTCGTAGGACTGCGAGTGTGCCTATCCCCATATAATCAAAATTCTACACTTATAACACTTAATTGAGGGCGGGGATATATAAAAGGAACTAGCAATTTAAAAGCTAGTCCTTTTTATTATTTTCTGTTTTTCATATTCTTTTACATTTTTATAAAAACTTGTTTTTTTCATATTCGCCTTGTTCATTGCTTGAACTCCTGTTATATTTCCATTCTTCCATTCGTTATATACCTCAACAAATAATTGCATATCAATTTTAAGTTCTGGACGTCCTAAGTGTTTGCCCTGTGCTTTTGCTGTTGCGATTCCGTTCGGCTTGGTCTCTTTTTGACTTGTCTACTTGCTGTTGTGCTACAAATGACAAAACTTGTAAAATTAGGTCGGCTATAAATGTTCCGAAGTAAATCTTTATGCAATCGTGTATCAAGTAAAGGCATGTCAAGTACTTGTATATCGGCTTTACACTCTTTTGTTATGCTTCGCCATTCTTCCTTTATCTCTGAGTAATTACGACCTAAACGGTCGATTGCGTCAACAACAAATAAACTATTCGGACTGTCCTTCAGGAATCTTTTTATTGTTTTGTATTCTTCTCTATTAAAATTCCTTCCTGTTTGCTTGTCTATGAATATTCTTTCTTTTGGGATTCCTTCCTTCAATAATTTTTCAACTTGTCTGTCTTCGTGCTGTTGTTGTGTACTCACTCTTGCATATCCATATTTTTTCTGTTCCTGTTCTTTTTCTTCCATTTTCTACTACCTCCATTTTATAAGTGTTCATAAAGGTATTAACTTTTATGCGAACGTTTGTAAAATGTAAATAATACCTTTTTGAACGCTTTTTCTATTTTCTTTTCATTGTTCGTAAAGGCATACCTTTATGAACGCTTTATTTTCTGCCTATACAATATAAAAGAATTGTTACAATGATATATATAATAATTAACTGCATTTTTTCCGCCTCGCTTTCTTCTTCTAATTAAAAACATATTTTAATATCCTGTTATTTCTCCACCTTCTGAATAATACGATTGCCTCGATAGCATTACACCTTTAAATTCCCATCTAGTGCAATATTCAATTAATTCATTTATACTTTTATTTTTTAATTGTTCTTTTAGTTCTAGCATATCTTCATGTCTGCTGTATTTACTAATCAATTTATTATTACAATGTAAAGTACAATTATTTGTATCAAAATACATGTTTTGTCTACAATAAATGTCATATTGCTTTTTTATATTTTCTATTGAATATTTATTGTCATCGTTATAATGTTTATAATCTGTCTGTTTTAGATATATTTTCATTTTCTCATTCCTCCAATTTTATATACAATATTTTAAATCATTGTTACTTAATTCGTAACTGTTCAATTTCCAATAATATTTTCTATCTTTATTAATAACTTCAGTTGTGAATCTATTTATTTTTTCTAATAGTTGCGAATCTTCTGTAATTTCATATTGTTTTTTCATTTCAATATATTTTAATATATTATTTCTTGTAACTCTTTTCATTTTCTTATTCCTCGCTTTCTTTACTTTTTACATACAACTGATAAAATCATTTTCTCCAATTATTATGTGGTCAAGTAGTTGCATATCCATAATTTCTGCCATGTCTTTTATTCTCTTTGTTATCCTTATATCTTGTTGACTTGCTTTTGCTGTTCCACTGGGATGATTATGAATAAGTATAAATTTATTACTATTACATAATAGTGCTGTTTTAAATATCGTTGTAATATCTATATAACAACTATCTAGTCCACCTTTTGCAATCTCCGAATAACATATTATTTTATTTTTTGTATCTAAACAAATAAGTAATACATTTTCTTGCGTTGCTTTTTCTAGTTCTTCATATTGATTAATAGTTTTTACAATATCTTCTGCTGATTTTATTCTTTTTGAATCATATTCAAAATTTTTTTCTCTTAACATTTGTAATTTTATTTTACTGTATTTCATTTTCTTATTCCTCGCTTTCTCTAATAATAACAAGTCATCAAGTCGTCCGTTTTGTCCCATAGACTGCAAAATCCAAAACTTTCTATATTAATGTATATCGTGCCATTTTTTAATCCTTTAACTTGTTTTACTACTCCTTTTTCATTATCTGCTATAAACTGACTACTTTGTAAAAAACTGTCTTTTACTGCTTTTACTCTGTAACTGTCAATTCCCTGTGTTTCTGTTATCTCGTAACCGATTTCACGAATTACAACTTGTTTTGTTCCCTTTAGTGCCACAACTTGAAAATAGTTTGCGTTCGTTTGCTCCCAACCGCCACGAATAGTGGAATATATCGCCAATTTTAACTCCTAGATAATTTGTTTTTTCTGCTCCTGTTCCTGTATAGTTTAGTTTTCTATACCAGCATTTTTTGGTATTGTGCCATCTATATCCATTTTTCTTCAATACTTTTATAATGTCAGACGCTGGTTTACTGTCAAAGTATAGCTCCTCTCCTTGTTTTTCTTCATTTGTAATGATTCTACAATCTTTTTTGATTTTTTCTAATTCCATAAAAAAAACCTACCTTTCTATATAAAATATTTTTTTCAAAATATCTATTGAAAGATGGGTGTAAAATATGTTAATATAATTATTGTAATATCTTTCATAGATATTTCACATCGCTTTCATAATGTAATGAGTTTGCCGACTGATACATTATGAAAGTATTTTTTTGTTCTTTTTTGAACTTGATGAAATTGTAACATATTTTCATTATGAAGTCAATCATTTTTGAAAAAATATTTTTCTCGTATTCTTAGAGCGCCAACGATTATAGCGTTTCAATAACTTGCGAACATTGTTTTGATTTTTACTCTTTTTATGGGTATAATATGGCATCCCTGATTTTATTCCCAAAGTACAGAAAATACACTTTATAGAGTAGGCTGAATATCCTTATTTATAACCTTTTTAATATAACAATATAGTTAAACTACAGCATATATCCATTATAGAATTATACGAACAAATGTACTTGACAAATAAATTTTTTTGTGATATAATAGGGGAGTAGTAAAAATCATAAAGAGCTACACATATAAGAGTTACAACCATTTTAGATATTTGTAACCTTATTTGATTTTAGATAAAAAATCAATAAAGGGAGAGTGTCAAAAATGGCTTTTTTTAATGAATTATTTAATGAAAATGTTGCTCCAGATTATGGAGCAGAAAATACGGTATTATTTAATGCAGATTGTATGAAAGTGTTACAAACAATGAAAGATAATAGTATTGACCTTATTGTAACCGATCCACCATATAGAATTACAGGAGGTGGGGGAGAACTTACTAAAAATGGGAAAAAATATGGTAGTGCGTTGTTAAGCCACGCTGTAGGCGATAATCTAAAAAATGCGAAGAATGGTAAATTATTTGATTACAATGATATAAAGTTTTCTGAATGGTTACCTGAAATTTATAGAATCTTAAAAGAAGGTACACATTGCTATTTATTTATAAATACTAAAAATCTATTTGACTTGTGGGAAAGTGCCGAAAAAGTACGGTTTTAAATTACAAAATATAATAATCTGGGATAAGCGGTAATGCAATCCCTACCCAATATTACATGAATGCATACGAAATGATTCTGATGCTAAGAAAAGGGAAGGCAAAGTACATTAATAATATGGGAACTAAAAATATTCTTAAAATCCCCAATATTATAGGGAACAAAAAACATCCAACCGAAAAGCCTGTTGAACTTATGAAAATACTTATAGAAAACTCTAGTACAGTTTCGGATGTCGTTTTAGACCCCTTTGTGGGCGCTGGAGCAACTGCTATCGCTTGTAAAGAATCTAATAGAAAATTTATAGGTTGTGAAATAGATTCAAAATATTATAAGATAGCAAAAAGTAGAATTGTTGATAAAGAATAACATAAATTCATAGAATAATACATAATCCAAATATGGGAATATAGAAATTACTAGATAATAAAAAAAGTGAAATTTCACTTTTGAATCATTGAAAAATTTGAATTTTGAAAAATGGAGGGGGTATTGGCAAATTGAACAATCTACATACCCCCAGTTTCTATATTTCTGCTTCGAAAATAGTATTTTCTTCTAAGTTCTTTATTTCTATTTCTTCTTCATTATCACTTGTATCTACATCAAAATTATTTATAATTTCTGCTTGTTCTGCTGGAAATCCACTATACAAATACACTGTATTATCAAATCTTAATAGTCTTGCTCTACCAACAGCTTGTTCAATTTCTGATTTTAAGAAATATGTAACTATTTTTTGGTAATTCTTATTATTGTAAGTCATAATTTTAAATGAATAATTACTACTTTCTATTCTTTTATAATGAGGTTTTTCTTCTGAAATGGTTTCCTCATATAAGGCATA
>CAPZDM010000015.1 GCA_948745425.1 uncultured Clostridia bacterium | reverse complement strand
ATTCGAGCCAAAAGCTCGAATTTTTTTATCCTACATTTGCATCTTCATTGTTAAATGGAATAAATTTGTTTATACCTGCTGCTTCTACATTATCAATTCTAAATTCTTTAAAAGATTTTAACATTGTATTATCAACAAGATTTTCCACTTCATCTTGAGATGAACTTTCTACTAATGCTAATTCACTGATTAGAATTTGTCTTGCATTTAATAACATTTTCTTTTCTCCTGTTGATAGTCCTTTTTCTTTTTGCTTAAAAGTTAAGTTTCTTACTACATCAGCAACTTCATAAATATCTCCACTCTTCATTTTATCCATATTGTCTCTGTATCTTTTATTCCAGTTTTGAGACATTTCTGTCTCATCTTCTTCTAGAATTTTGAATACTCTTTGTGCTGAGTTCTTATCTATTATACCTCTAACACCTACTTCTTCTGCCTTTGCTGTTGGCACCATTACTTTAACTTCTCCTGGCATTTTAATTATATAGTATGATTGTCTTTCTCCTAATATGTTTTTCTCTTCTATCCCATCTACTGTACCTGCTCCATGCATTGGATATACTATGTAATCTCCTACATTAAACATTATAATAATCTCTCCCTTCATAGTCACATTTCATTTTGCTCACATATAAAATTATACTACAAAATTTGGTAAAAGTCAAAAGATTTGGAAAATTTCTTTATAATTTTTTATGTTATCCTTCTCCTCTTATGTGTTTTCTTGTCATCTCTAATAAATCTAATTTTGAAAATCCTATTACTTGTGTTTTTGATCTGTCTTTTTTTAATTCTTCTTTTAACAATTGCTCGATTTCCTTTTTATGCTCTTCTAAGTTCATATCTATATAATCAATTATTATAACTCCTCCTATGTCTCTTAACCTCAATTGTTTTGCTATTTCTATTGTGGCTTCTTTATTTACTTTTAATATAGTTTCTCCAACGTCTCTTTTTCCTGTATATCTCCCTGAGTTAACATCTATTGCTGTTAGTGCTTCTGTTTTATCTATAGTAATAAATCCTCCACATTTTAAATAAATCTTTCTTGCTTTTGTTTTTTCTATTTGAGCTTCTGTATCATATATTTTTAATATGTCTTCATTTTTTCTTAAACTCAAGTCTATCTCTTTTTCTGTTTGGATATTACTTAATACTTCTTTAATTTCTTTTACATCTTCTTCATTGTTAATTATTATTTTGGTTATATCTTTGTCAATTAAGTCTATAATCATCTTTTTTATAAAGCTATTTCCTGCATCTATTAGTGCTGGTACTTTTTTTGTGTTTTTCTGCTTTTCTTTTATATTTTTCCATCTTTTTATAGAGTCTTCTAAGTCTTGTCTTATTTCATCTTCTTGTTTTCCTATGCTTGATGTTCTTATTATCGCTCCATAATTTTTAGGTACAATATTTTTTACAATATGTATTAACCTTTTCTTTTCTTCTTCATCTTCTATCTTTTGTGATGCTGTAATTATATCTGTTTCTGGCATTAATACTGTAAATCTATTGGCTAGACTAATATGTGTTGATACTTTTGCTCCTTTTATATTTGTTGCGTCTCTTTTTACTTGTACTAATATCTTGTCCCCTTGTTTTATAACTTGACTTATTGTTTTGTCATTTTTTTCTTCCCCTTTTGTTATATCAATTTTAGGTAAAAGGTCTTTTAAATGTATAAATGTGTTCTTTTCTTCTCCTATATCTATAAATGCTGCTTGCATTCCTGGTAATATATCTTTTACTATTCCAAGATATATTTTTTCTTCTAAATAGTTTTTATTTTCTGTGTCCTCATATTTTTCTATTAATATTCCATTTTCTAATAGAGCAATGGTTGTTCCTTCGTTATTTCTACTAATTAAAATCTCTTTCATTTTTGCTTCCTTTCTAGTTAATGTTTTTATTTTTCAACGTTTAATTAAATTTGTTCATTGCACTATCCACACCATTTCTTATTATTTCACTTATTGCAGATTTAGCATCAAATATTCCTTCATCTAAAATTTCTCTATCTTCTTTTGAAATAGGTTCTAATACATAATTTATTAAATCTCCCTTAAATTTAGGGCTACCTATACCTACTCTAATTCTTATAAATTCATCTGTGGCAAGTTCTTGTATTACTGATTTCATACCATTGTGTGAACCTGCACTTCCTTTTTTTCTTATTCTTATTTTTCCTTTTTCTAAGTCTATATCATCACATATTACTATTATTTGACTTAAATCTATTTTATAAAAGTTTTTGAATTCTCTTATAGCTTTTCCACTTAAGTTCATAAATGTCTGTGGTTTTACTAGAATTACTTTTTCTTCTCCTATATTTCCACTTCCATATAAAGCATTAAATTTACTTCTTGTGATATCTATTTTCGTTTGATTTGCTAAACAATTTATAGTATCAAATCCCATGTTATGTCTGGTATTTGAATATTCTGGCTCTGGGTTTCCTAACCCTACTATTAGGTACATATTTTTCTCCTCTTACATTTAATAAATTAAGCCGAGTAATTAAATATAATATTCAAAATTGGTATTTAATTATCAAAGGCGAAATTTATTATACCACACATTTTACATAATTTTAACTATTTTTTCCAAATATGTAGAATAAATATATACATTATCTACTTTTTCCTTCATCATTTCTTCAATAGCTATTTTATATAAATCTAATTGTTCTTTGTATTTTTCTTTTAACGTCTCTTCTTTTCCTTCTGGCACATAATCTGTTTTATAATCTATTAATATGATTTTATTGTCTTCTGTTATGTAGAATAAATCTATTATTCCCTGTACTAAAACCTTCTCATCTATGTCTTCATTATAAATGGTACTTGCTGGAATATTAATATAAAAAGGTTGCTCTTTATAAACTTTTTTTGCTCTTTTTAATTGCTCAAAAATCTCTGATTTAGTAAATGAATATATTTTGCTGATATTAATACAATTAGCTTCTTTTTCTGTAATGATTTTGCGCTTTATTAAATCTTTTATTAATTCTTCTATTTTTTGTGTTGTATATTCTTCTTTTTCATTTAACTTTTGCAATACCAAATGTGTTAGTGTTCCTCTTCTTGCTGGTGATATTTCTATTTCTTCTTTTAAGAATTTAGGTTCCGAAAATGAAATGTCTTGGCTTGTTTCATGAGTAGTCCTTTTGTCAGATGGCACATTGCAATGTGCCCCTACAGAATTCTTTATTTTACTTACAGAACTTTTTGCTATTACTTTTGTTGAGGTAAGATATTTGTAATTCCAGTTTAATTTATCTTGTAGTTGTTGTGTCTCATTATTGTTCGTATAGGGTGTTTCTTCTATATCTGTATAAATAGAGGATTTCTTTGTTTCATTTTCTTGTATAGGGTTTATTATTTCTGATTGATTATGGATTTCTACTTTTAATATTTCGTTTATTTTATTTTCATTATATAAATATATTAGTTCAAAAAAGTCTAGATATCTCATATATCTTTTTAAAATGTTCTTACTTATTTTATCTTTACTATATTTTTCGTAGCACTTTAATAGTTCTCTTTTATCTAGTAACCCTTTTTCTATATCTTTATCTATTCCAGTTATTATCATTTTTTCTTTTGCTCTTGTTAATGCTACATAAAGTATTCTAAGCTCTTCTGCTATTAATTCTTGTTTTGATTTGTTTGCTATGGCCTTTTTTGCTAGAGTATCAAATTTAAGGTTTAATTCTGTGTCTATAAATTTAGGCCCTAATCCTAAATCATTATGTAATAATATGTCGTCATTATTTATGTCTATAATATTAAATCTTTTTCCTGTTCCACTTAAAAATACTATTGGAAATTCAAGTCCTTTACTTTTATGAATACTCATTATTCTTACAACATTTTCGTTTTCTCCAATTATCTTTGCTCCATTCATATCTCCACTAGTTATACTTAGTTTATCTATAAAACTTATAAAATTGAATAAACCTTTAAAACTAGTTCTTTCGTACTGTTTGGCTTTTTCAAATAACATTTTTAAGTTTGCTGTTCTATATTCTCCATTTCTCATTAGACTTACATTATTATAAAATCCTGTGTCCATATAAATAGACCATATTAATTCATCTAATGGCAAATATTTTGATTTTTCTCTCCAAGTGCTTATTTCTTCTAAATATTCTTTGACTTTACTTTTCGTCTCCTGTTCTGCCTCTTTTTTATCAATATAATCTTTCATTGAATAATAGTAAGGTTTGTTTTTATCTTTATTTCTGATTTTTATTAATTCATTGTCAGTGAAGTTTCCTATAGGACTTCTCATGACTGTGATTTGAGCTATATCATTTGTTGGATTGTCTATAATCCTTAATAAGCTCATTATTACTTGTATTTCAAATGAATTTAGATATTCAGAAGTAGAGTCACAAAATACTGGAATGTTTAAAGATATCATTTCTTTTTCAAATATGTTTGCAGTATTCTTTGTACTTCGTAATAATATTGCAAAGTCTTTATATGTAACTTTTCTATATTTTTCGTCTTTGCCATATACTAGGTATCCCTGTTCTATCATTTGTTTTATTTTATTTGCTACGAATTTTGCTTCTAAGGCTACATCTTCTACTGGTTTGTCTACAATATCATTATTCTCTCCTGTTTCTGACGGACGCCCAAAGGGAGCCCCTACATCTTCTTTTTCTTCTTGATTTGTTTTTATTATGTGTAGTTCTGGTATAAAGTTTTCACCAGTAGGATAGTCTTCTGCTCCTAGGTTTAAGTATTCTCCTTCATCATATTCTATTTCTCCAAATTCCTGTGACATTATGTCTTGAAAGACTAAGTTTGTAAGGTCTAGCACTTCTTTCCTACTTCTAAAGTTTTTAAATAATTTTATTTTTAGGCTGTCTTCTTTTTCTTTATCTTCTTTTAATTTATATGTATTGTATTTTTCTAAGAATAGTTCTGGTCTTGCTTGTCTAAATTTATATATACTTTGTTTTACATCTCCAACCATAAATATATTATTTTTTCTTGATATAGTAGTTAAAATATATTCTTGAACCATATTACTGTCTTGATATTCATCTATTGCAATTTCTTCAAATTTCTCTTGATATTTTAAAGCAATTTGAGAAGGTTCATCATTTTCTATTAATATTGATAGCGCAAAGTGCTCAATATCACTAAAATCTACTATGTTTTTTTCCTTTTTCTTTTCCATAAGAATATTGTCATATTCCATAACTAATTTCCCAATTAGTTGCATTGTATTATATAATTCTTTTGTGTCTTGTATTGCTGTTTTTGAGTCATAAATTATAATGTTTTTTTTGATATCATCTATATTCTTTTTAATTAAATCTCTTTTCTTTTTTAATTCTTCTGCTAAATCTTCTGGTGTGTTTTTATCTTTTGACCATCTGTCAAAAAAGAATTCTTGTAAGTTTTTATATAAATCTTCCCAATTGTTTGCTTGATACACTTTTTCTAGTTTTCTAACATCTTCTGATAATATTACAAAAATTTTAGATGCATCAGGCTCTTTTCCAGCCCTATCTCTTAAATCTTTTGATTGTAAGATAGCATCTATTATATCGTCTTTTGCATTTTTGTATAATATTTTTCCCCATCCAGTTTTACTAAAATCTATTTCGTCTGTTATATTAAATTTTTCTATCTGCTTATCTAACCATTTATCTGGAAAAGGTGTGCTTTGAATATAATTATATATTTTTGATACTATTTCTTTTAGGTTTTCATCTCCTCTATAAGTAGTATATGTATTAACTAGTTTTAAGAAATCTTGTTCTTGATTTTCATATTTTTCTTCAAACATTTCTTCTAAAGTTTCTTGTTTTAGAATTTTTAGTTCTACTTCATCTGCAATTCTGAAGTTTGGTGAAATTTCTAGTTCAAAGAAATTGTTTTTTACAATGTCTAGACAAAATGAGTCAATTGTACAAATATTTGCTTTTGGTAATAATGTTATTTGCCTCTGCAAATGTGTATTTTCAGGGTCTTCTTCTATTTTTTTATAAATTGCATCTAGTATCTTTTCTCTCATTTGGGCTGCTGCTAAGTTTGTAAATGTAACTACTAGAATTCTATCTATGTCTATTTTTTCGTTTATTATTTTGTTTATTATCCTTTCAACTAATACTGCTGTTTTTCCACTTCCTGCTGCTGCTGCAACTAAAATATTACTTCCTTTTTCATTTATTGCTTGAATTTGTTCTCTTGTCCATTGCATGATATTTGCTCCATTTCTTATTTTTTCATTATCTACTATATCACAAATTCGGTTATTTGTGAATGTTGTTTTTTCAGTATATTTTTTTATTTTTTACACATAATATATTTATCAAATATTCTGGAGGTAAATTATGGATAATAACCCAAATTTAAAGGTTTTAAAAGAGTTGCATAAAGGTGCACAAATGGGTATAAATGCTCTTTCTTATGTGTCTGACAAAGTTACAGATGATGGATTTAAGAGGGAATTGAGTACTCAATATAATCAATATGAGGATATCTTGACTCGTGTAACAGATTTATATAATGATTATGGCGAAGTTCCTGCAAATTTCAATTTTAAAGAGGATATGATGACTTGGATGGGGATTCAAATGAATACTGTTAATGATAAAAGTCCTTCTAAACTTTCTGAATTGTTAATTCAAGGAAATACTATGGGAATTATTGAGGGTAGACGTCTTCTTAATAATAATCCTGCTGTTGAGACAAATATTAAACAGACTCTAAATGATTTTGTCACTTTACAGGAAAATACTGTTACAAAATTAAAAGAATACCTATAATGCCAATAAGGATGGAGAATTGCCGAGAGGGACGTTTCGTCCCCCTTGGCACGTTTCACATTTTATTTAACATTTCTACGATTTTAGGATAGATTTTTATCGCATTTTTTTTCCAGTTTTCTATTATCTTTATTGAATTATCTCTACTGCTTGAAAATACTTCTACTTCAAATACTTTCTTGTTGTTTTCTTTTATTCCACATTTAATCATGAATTCATCTTCTTTACTTGGAAAAAAGTCTGCATATATCGCTTCTTCATTTTCTATTTTTTTCATAGTGTCTTTTAATGTTTCATCAACTCTATCTTTTATTGAACCTGGCAACATATCTATTGTAAGTTTTACAGTTTCTCTTCCAGACATAGTTATTACATAGTATTTTTGTTTTTCTTGTTCATATTCTAAAAGATATCTATTTTCTTTTAAGTCTATTAAGAATTGTTGAAAATAGAAATAATTCATTTCTTCTATTGATTGAATTAGTTCTAATAATTCTGGATTGGTTATAGGTTTATTTATTTTAGATAATATATATAGTATTAGTACTTTACTTTCAGCCAATTCCTCTTTGTCTGTATTGAGTTTCATACTTAACCCTCCATTTTTAAGATTTATTATTCTATTATCATTTTCGAAATTTCTTCCCATATTTTTTCTGAATAAATTCTTCTTTCGGATGAAAAAGGTATTATTTCTGTTCCTTCTAATATTTTCAGTTCTTTTTTTATTTCTTCAGTTGCATTGTCTACTTTTGTTATTGCAATTTTATCAGCTTTATTTGCTACTATTATAAATGGTATGTTTGTACTTTTAATATAGTTATACATTAATTTATCGTCTTCTGTTGGATTATGCCTTATATCAAGTATTAGAATTATTAATTGTATGTTTTCTCTTATTGATAGATACTTTTCAATAAATTGACCAACTTTTAGCTGTTCTTGTTTTGACATTTTACTATATCCATATCCTGGTAAATCAACAAAGTAAAATATATTATCCATATTATAAAAGTTTATTTGTCTAGTTTTTCCTGGTGTAGAACTTGTCCTTGCTAGACTTTTTCTATTAATTAATGTATTTATAAATGAAGATTTACCAACATTTGATTTACCAGCAAGTACTATTTCTGGTAATTGGTTTGTTGGATATTGCTTTGGGCTTACTGCTGATATTTCAAATTTTGGATTTTTTATTATCATGGTTTGCTCCTTATTTAGTTACTAGTTAATAGTTTTAGTAAATATTGAGAACCGAATCTTCTGTGAACTATCTTTAGAGCCCCTTTAATAAGGGGGCTGTCCACGAAGTGGACTGGGGGTTCTTTTATATTCCTTTAAGAACCCTCCGTCAAGGCTTCGCCTTGCCACCTCCCTTGTTAAAGGAGGTTTCTTGCAAATTCTTCGAAGCCTTGACTCTATAAGTACAAGTTTCTACAAAGGTTTTAATATCATTATCTAGTAACCCTATTTATATTGGTTTTTGGACACACGCAATGTGCCCCTACGGATTTATTATTTTGTTATTTTTTCTATTCCACCCATGTAAGGTTGTAGTGCCTTTGGTATTTTCACTGAACCATCTTGTTGATAATTGTTTTCTATAACTGCTATTAATCCTCTTGGGCTTGCTACTACTGTATTGTTTAAAGTGTATACTAGTTTGTTTCCTTTTCCTGTCTTCATTCTTATTCCTAGTCTTCTAGCTTGTGCATCTCCTAAGGTTGAACAACTCCCGACTTCAAAGTATTTTTGCTGTCTTGGACTCCATGCTTCTACATCACATGATTTTACTTTAAGGTCTGCTAAGTCTCCTGAACAACATTCTAATGTCCTTACTGGAACATCTAAACTTCTAAAGAACTCTACTGTATATTTCCACATTTTATTATACCATTCCATATGTTCTTCTGGTTTGCATAGTACTATCATTTCTTGTTTTTCAAATTGATGTACTCTATATAGTCCTCTTTCTTCTAGTCCATGTGAACCTCCCTCTTTTCTAAAGCATGGTGAGTATGATGTTAAACATATAGGAAGTTCCTCTTCTTTTACAATTTGTCCTTTGAATTTTCCTATTATTGAGTGCTCTGATGTTCCTATTAAAAATAGGTCTTCTCCTTCTATTTTGTACATCATTGCTTCCATTTCTTCAAATGACATTACTCCATTTACAACGTCTGAACGTATCATAAATGGTGGTAAACAATAGGTAAATCCTTTATCTATCATATAGTCTCTTGCATATGCAATCATTGCAGAATGAAGACGTGCTACATCTCCCATTAGATAATAAAAGCCTGCTCCACTTGTTCTTCCTGCACTTTCTTTGTCTATTCCCATTAATTTTTCTATTATGTCTGCATGATATGGTATTTCGTATTCTGGTACTACTGGTTCTCCGAATTTTTCGTTTTCTACATTTTGACTATCATCTTTTCCAATTGGAACAGAAGCATCCATTATGTTTGGGATTTTCATCATTATTTCTTTTATTTGGTCTGCATATTCTGTTTCTTTCTTTTCGTTTTCTCCTAATTCCTCATTTATTTTTTTTACTTCTTCTTTTATTTTTTCTGCTTCTTCTTTTTTTCCTTCTCTCATTAGTCCACCTATATTGCTACTTAGGGTATTTCTCTTGTTTCTTAAGTCATCATCTTTAATAGTTATTTCACGGTTTTTCTTGTCCAATTCAATGACTTTGTCAACTAGTTCTAGTTTATGGTCTTGAAATTTCTTCTTAATATTTTCTTTGACTATTTCTGGATTCTCTCGTAAAAATTTTAGGTCTATCATTTTTATTCCTCTTTTCTCATTTTGATTTATATTATAATACCACGAATTAAAGCATTTTGCAATGAATATTTTTATATATTGCAATTTCATAAAAGGGCACATGCAATGTGCCCCTACATCTATTATTCATTAAATTTTTATATACCCACATATCTCAATTTATGTAATTAAAGCCATTGTCTAGTAATTTTTACATGTTACTTTGTATAATCATTTGATAAATTTTCCTGTAGTTCAAATCTATATTTTTGACCAGTTATATTATCTGGTCTTTCTACTGGTATTTCTTCTAAAAACATTTTCTCTCTTCTTACCCATATTTTACTGTCTTGTCGTTCATATAATGGTTTATAAATTACAACTCTTTCTTTTGTTTCTGAATCTAATGCAATATCTTCTATATAATAATAGTTCCCCTTAAAATGTCTATAAATTTTTCCTATTTGTACTTGTTCCATATCTATTCCTCTTTTCTTATTTCGATTTATATCATAATACTACAAATTGCTATAACTTGCAATAAATATATAAAATTTGACACAGTATTTCACTGTGCCAAATTTTATATATTTAATTCTTCTAAGTTACCTTTAAAATTAGCTAATGGTATACTTTCATAATATAATGTCTCAGGAGCAATATCTTCGCCAGTTTCCCATTCAATGTTAATTCCAGATATTTTAACATTCTTAAAATTATTTTTATCTTTTAAGTTTTGATAAAATTTAAATTTTAAGTTTTCCTTCATATCTAAAATCTTTTGCTCCCCATTTTCAAACTCAATATATAGTAAATAATTATCCAAGGCCTTTACTTTTTTAGGATTTGGTTCTATATCTTTATTCATATTAAATTCCCCCAAACTTTAATCATTTTAATGGATCGATTCTAAAAAATTCTTTGTCATCGTTTAAAACATTCCATAATGCTCTAAGCTCCTCCTGATGAATTAGAATCCAAGCTTCTACCATTTTTCTTTGTTTCATAGGTATTTTTCCACTAATTATGTTTGAATCAAAATCAAATACTGCTTTGCATTCTGCATATTCTACATGTATATGTGGTAAATAATGTTTTATGTTATCATTAAAAAACATCTTTACTATAATACCATAAAATTGTGAAATTATTGGCAATTCAATTCCTCCTTCATTTGGAATTAACATTGCTTTTACCTACTCCTGATTGAATTAAATATTTGTAATATAATACCACAAATTGCTATAACTTGCAATAAGAATGTAAATTTTAGCAGGGAAATTTTAGTTTTCTTCCAAAATCTTTGTAAGAATATAATAAGAGCAGAGATTTTTGACAATTGTTATTGCCAAAAACCTCTGTCCCTATTGTCAGATGTGTCCCTTTTTCCGAAAAAATGGAAAAGAGAACCGTCCCATTTTCCGACCCTTTTCCACTTTTCCACTTATTTCTTTTCTCGTAAGATAATTTTTTCTAATATTACTACACTTTGATACATTATTGCTGCAAGTATTCCTAAGATGATTACACTTGTCATTACTAAGTCTAATTGGAATACCTGACCACCATATACTATTAAATATCCTAAACCTGCTTTTGATACTAAGAATTCTCCTGTTATTACACCTACTAATGATAATCCTATATTTACTTTTAATGTATTAATAAAAGTAGATATATTACTTGGTATTACTATCTTTGTTAGTAATTGCGATTTCTTAGCATTAAAGCTTTTTGCCATTTTTATTTTTTCTTTATCTGTATTTACAAATCCATTTGATATATCAAGTACTGTTACTATTAATGAAATTGCAATTGCCATTACAATTATTGCTGGAGTGCCAGCTCCAACCCATATAATTATTATTGGTCCTAATGCTGTTTTAGGTAAACTGTTTAGTACAACTAAAAATGGCTCTAATACTTTTGATAAGAATTCTGACCACCATATTATTATTGCTATTATTATTCCTAAGATTGTACCAGCTACAAATCCAATTATAGTTTCATATGCTGTGACCCATAGATGCATCATTAAGTTATTATCTTTGATATTCATAAATGTTTTAAATATTCTACTTGGACTACTAGTTATAAAACTATTTATCACTTTTGTTTCTGCAAGTATTTCCCAAAGTGCTACAAATGCTACTAATAACAATATTTGAGTAATTAATACTGTAATTTTTCTAATTCTAATTTTCTTTAGATATTTTTTTCTATCTGCTGAGATATTTTTATTATCCATTTATATCCAACTCCTTCCAAAGCAAATCAAAGTATTTGCTAAATTCTGGTCTTTCCCTACAGTTAATAGGAGTTCTATTTTCCATATCAAATCTAATTTCATGTATATTTTTGATTTTTGCTGGTCTTCTACTTAATACTACTACTCTATCAGATAAACTGATACTTTCTGATATATCATGTGTTACAATTAATGCTGTTATTCCTTCTTCTCTTAAAATTCCATAAACATCTTTTGTTACCATTATTCTTGTCTGATAGTCTAAGGCAGAAAATGCCTCATCTAGTAATAGCATTTTTGGCTTTATTGCAAGTGTCCTTATAAGTGCTGCTCTCTGCCTCATTCCTCCTGATAATTGTGTTGGATATTTATCTTTAAACTCATATAAATGATATTTCTTTAATAAATTATTTACATATTCTTCATTTTCTTTTGTTTTTATACCTCTGATTTCTAATCCTAGTACAACATTATTATATATTGTTCTCCATTCTAATAAACTATCTTTTTGTAACATATATCCTATTTCGCTGGATATTCCTTCTATTTCTTTTCCTTCTAAGTAAACTTTACCAGTGTTTTTGTCCTCCAATCCAGCAATAATAGAAAGAAGAGTTGATTTTCCACATCCACTTGGTCCTATAATGCTAACAAACTCTCCTTTTTTTATATCTAAATTTATGTTATCTAATGCTTTAGTTTCTCCATTTTTTGCTTGGTAAATTTTGGTTATGTTTTTTAAACTTAATATATTTTCACTCATTTAATGCCTCCTTTATTTCGACTTAATATTATTATATTCGGCATTTTTTAAAATGAGACAAATTTATATTTAAGATTTATATATCAAAATCGCTCATCTTAATTTAAGATAAGCGTATGACAATATATCTTAGGCATAAACCCTTTTACATCTTTATAGATATATTCCTCTGGTACAATTATAAAACATTCCTCATACTCTTTGTACCTAGAGATATTCTCATAAATAAGATAAATTCTTCCTGCCTGTGCTTTTCCTATAGCTATGCTTTGTGGAGGTGCATAGAAACTATTTGCACCTAAAAATATGTAATAAGTTTCACTTTCTAAATTTTAATTGCTTCAAATCTATCTTTTTGTATTTGCTTAGGTACTTCTATTGGGTATTTACCTGTAAAACATCCAGTACATAGATTTTTTATATTGCAGTTTTTTGTTATTTCTTTTAGACTGTCTAGACTTAAGTATTCTAAAGAATCTGCTCCTATTTCTTGTCT
Organism: uncultured Clostridia bacterium; assembly: GCA_948745425.1. Classification (GTDB taxonomy): domain Bacteria; phylum Bacillota; class Clostridia; order TANB77; family CAG-508; genus CAKPSH01. The sequence continues at coordinate 16,535 of CAPZDM010000015.1, read as the reverse complement.
GATTTCTTCTACGGATTTATTATAAGCAATAAGTTTTTCTTTATCGTCTATGTCTGTTCCAAAATAGCATACGTCTACAAATGCAGGTGCTGCAATTCTTAGGTGCACTTCTTTAGCTCCTGCCTCTCTTAATCTGGTTATAATTCTTGTTATTGTAGTACCTCTAACTATCGAATCGTCTATTAATACTATTTTTTTATCCTTAACAACTGATTTTAATGGATTTAGTTTCATACCAACTAATTTTTGCCTTGCACCTTGTGTGTTTTGTATAAAAGTTCTTCCAATATATTTACTTTTTGTAAATGCCATGTCATAGTGAATTCCTGATTCTTTTGAAAATCCTAAAGCTGCATCTAATCCTGAGTCTGGAACTCCTGCTACTATATCTGCTTCAACTGGTCTTTGACGTGCTAACATTCTTCCTGCATCTTCTCTAAATTTATGTACGCTTATTCCATCTATTATTGAGTCTGGTCTTGCAAAATATATATATTCAAATGAACATAATCCTTTTGGTGCATCAATATTTGTTTGTATTGATTTCATTTCATTATTTGTTATAACTACTATTTCTCCTGGATTTACATCTCTTACAAACTCTGCTCCTGTTAAATCTAGTGCACAACTTTCAGATGCGAGTATATATTCATCTTCATTCATACCTATACAAAGTGGTTTAAATCCTTGTGGGTCTCTAGCTGCTATTAATTTTTTTGATGTCATAATTAATAATGAATAAGAACCTTTAAATCTCTTCATTGCTCTTTCTACAGCTTCTTCTATTGATTTTGATTTTAATCTTTCTTGCACTATTATATAGCTTATAACTTCTGTATCAGTTGTGGTTGTAAATATTGCTCCATTTTCTTCTAATTCTTGTCTAAGTTCATATGCATTAAATATATTTCCATTATGTGCTATTGCTAAGTTTCCTTTTTTATGCCTTATGACCATTGGCTGAGCATTGGCTTTTCTAGCTTCTCCTGTAGTTGAATATCTAACATGTCCTATTCCCATTTTTCCTTGTGGTAAGTTTTTTAACACATGTTCTGGAAATACCTTAGATACTAATCCTAATTCTTTATGATAAGAGATAATTCCATCTTTGTTAATTGCAATTCCACAACTTTCTTCTCCTCTATGTTGTAAAGAAGAAAGCCCTGCACTTATAATTTCTGCTAGATTTTCATATGAATGTTTAGAATATATTCCATATACTCCACATTCTTCTTTTAATTTGTTGAACATGATTGTTCTCCCTTTCTTTATTTCAAGTATCATTTATAAATTTTTAACAATAAAATTTCACTTCATCTATCTCAAAAAACGCTTTCCATTCATCTATTATAGTAGCATAATTAGTTGTTAGTGCTTCTATTAACTTATTCAATTCATTTATTGGAATTCTACCATTATTATTTGCTACTATACAACCACCAGTTTCAGTTAACCAAATTTTTGTTGCTTTAATAGTTGGGCGACCTTTGGATATGTGTACATGAATTGGTTCATTACCATCTTGTGCCCAAAAAAACACTCTATATCCAAATAATTCAATTATATTAGGCAATGTGTATTCCTCCTTCTCTAGCCCATTTATAAAAATATGGTGCTCCTCTTTTGACTACTTCTTCAAATCTTTTAATTTCTTCCTCCGTATAATTTCCTTCTTTATATACTATTTTATAACTTGGTAATTCAAATCGTACACTGTCAAAACCGTCATCAGTAGGTCTTTCAAAGTGTACATGTATAATTTCTTCACCGTTTTCATTTTTGTTAATATTTGAAAAAACAACTTCTGTTTCATCTGCATATTTACAAAATGGATACATCATCTTTATCACTCTCCTTACTGTTATTTAGTATAACACACTTTTTGATTCTTTACCATACTTTTAAAAAAGATTACATGGAAATTTTCCTAAAAAATTGACTTTTTCTAGGGCCTGTATTATAATTATGACATATTTTAGGAGAGGAATATATTGAAATATGTATAATTTGGTTGTATTTGCTTCTGGAAATGGCTCAACTTTACAGGCTATTATTGATAATATTAATTCTGGAAATTTAAAGGCTAAAATTCAATTGGTTGTTTCTAATAATCCTAATGCATATGCACTTTCTCGTGCTCAAAATGATAATATCCCAACTTATATAATTAGAAATAATAAAAGTGCTGATATTGACATTGAACTATTAGAAGTTCTTTCTAATTATGATATTGATTTAATAGTACTTGCTGGATATCTTAAATTAATAGGTTCAGGCCTTATAAATAAGTATACTATCATAAATACTCATCCTGCATTACTTCCTAAATATGGTGGTAAAGGTATGTATGGCATGAATGTACATAGAGCTGTAATAGAAGCACATGAAAATGAAAGTGGGGTAACTCTTCACTATGTTAATGAAAAATATGATAGTGGAGACATTATAAGTCAAACTGTTGTCCCAGTATATCCTGATGATACACCAGAGGATTTGTCATCTCGAGTGCAAAGGGCAGAGAAGGTTCAGTTGATTAACTCTTTAAAAGAATTCATATTAAATTTATGAAAGGAAGGTTTTTATTTATGGAAAAAAATGTTGATGTTGCAATTATTATGGGTAGTGATTCTGATTTATCTGTAATGCAAAATGCAGCAAAAGTTTTAGAGGATTTTGGAGTAAGCTATGAAATGACTATTTTATCTGTTCATAGGTGCCCAGAAGAGGCTACAAATTATGCTAAAAGTTTGAATGATAGAAAGGTTAAAGTAATAATAGCAGGAGCAGGAGGTGCTGCTCATCTCCCTGGTGTTTTTGCAGCTCAAGTACCTTGTCCAGTAATTGGTGTTCCTATTCATTCTAAATTAGATGGTATTGATTCTTTATATTCAATAGTTCAAATGCCATCAGGTATACCTGTTGCAACAGTTGCAGTTGATGGTGCAAAAAATGCTGGTATTTTAGCAGTTACTATTCTATCTACTTCAGATGACACTCTTCGTAATAAAATTATAGATTATAAAAAATCTATGGAGATAGCTGTTTTAGATAAAAATGAAAAATTACAGAAATTAGGATATAAAGAATATCTAAATCAGATGTAATTTATAAATATAAATCATATTTTTATTTACATATATTATAAAAAGAAAGGAAATGATAATAATGAATAAAATTAGTAGTGGAAAAGTTCGTGAAATTTATGCTGTAGAGGATGACAAATTAATGATGGTAGTTTCTGATAGAATCTCTGCTTTTGACTCTATCCTACCTTGTATGATTGCAAACAAAGGACAAGTTTTGAATAAAATCTCTGAGTTTTGGTTTGATTATGTGAAAGATATTATTCCAAATGATATTATTGCTACAGAGTTAAAGGATTTTCCTGAGGAGTTTAGGACTCCTGAATTTGAAGGAAGAAGTATGCTTGTTAAAAAATTAAAAATGCTACCTGTTGAGTGTATTGTAAGAGGATATCTTACAGGTTCTGGTTGGAAAAGTTATAAAGAATTTGGAGAAGTTTGTGGAGTTAAACTTCCAGAAGGTTTAAAAGAATCTGAAAAGTTACCTGAACCAATATTTACTCCATCTACAAAGGCAGAAGAAGGTCATGATGAGAATATAACATTTGATGAAATGTGTAATCTAATCGGAAAAGATTTAGCAGAAAAAGTAAAATCTAAAACAATAGAAATTTATAAAAAGTGTGCTGATTATGCATTATCAAAAGGTATAATAATAGCAGATACAAAATTTGAATTTGGTTTAGATGAAAAAGGAAATTTAGTGTTAGGTGATGAAGTATTAACTCCAGATTCTAGCCGTTTCTGGCCAGCAGATGAGTATGAGGTTGGACGTTCTCAAAAAAGTTTTGATAAACAATATATGAGGGATTGGTTAAAAGCTAATAATTGGAATGCAGAAAATCCTACACCTATTCCTCAAGAAGTTGTAGATACTACCAGAGCAAAATATATAGAGGCTTATGAAAAATTAACTGGTAAGAAGTTTTAGTTATATTGGCACTAATTTTAATTAGTGCCTTTTTTATTGTAATTGATTAAATTCCCCTGATTTTTTTCCATTTAGTCTTTATTTTTCTAGCTTTTTGTTATATAATAATTGCATTATTGTAAAGATATATTAGAGCTTATCGCTCAAAGGGGAGGTTTTATGTCAGCATATAATTTTAAAGAGGTTGAAAAAAAGTGGCAAAATAAATGGGAAAAGGAAGGAACCTTTAATGCTAAAAATGATTATACTATGAAAAAGTGGTATGGACTTATAGAGTTTCCTTATCCTTCTGGACAAGGTCTACATGTAGGTCATCCAAGAAGTTATACAGCTCTTGATATAATAGCAAGGAAGAGAAGACTTGAAGGATATAATGTTTTATATCCTATTGGTTTTGATGCATTTGGTCTTCCTGCTGAAAACTATGCTATAAAAACTAATATTCATCCAAGAGTAGTTACAGCACAGAATATTGAACATTTCAAACAACAATTAAAATCAATTGGTTTTTCATTTGATTGGTCTCGTGAGGTTAATACTACTGAACCAGATTATTATAAATGGTCTCAATGGATTTTTGTTCAATTATTTAAAAAAGGACTAGCTTATAAAGCTACAATGCCAATAAATTATTGTACAGGTTGTAAAGTTGGACTTGCAAATGAAGAGGTTGTTAATGGGGTTTGTGAAAGATGTGGAAGCCCTGTTGTTCAAAAGGAAAAAAGCCAATGGATGTTAAAAATAACTGATTATGCAGAAAGACTTTTAAATGATTTAGATGATATTAATTATCTTGAAAAAATAAAAACTCAACAACGTAATTGGATTGGTAGAAGTGAAGGTGCTGAAGTTAAATTCCAAATTTCAAATTCTGATGAGTATTTAGAAGTTTATACTACTAGACCTGATACTATGTTTGGTGCTACTTATATGGTAGTTGCTCCTGAACATCCTATTATATCAAAATTAGCAGATAAAATTACAAATCTGGATGAAATTGAAAAATATAAAGAAGAAGCTTCTAAAAAATCTGATTTTGAAAGAACTGAAATTGAGAAAGATAAAACAGGTGTAGAGATTAAAGGGATTAAAGCTATTAATCCTGCTGATGGAAAAGAAATTCCTATATGGATTTCTGACTATGTTTTAATTACTTATGGTACAGGTGCTATTATGGCTGTACCTGCTCATGATGAAAGAGATTTCGCTTTTGCTACTAAATTTGGATTACCTATAAAACAAGTTATTACAAATAAAGAAAATACAGTTTCAGTAAAAAATGAAGCTTATACAGATAAAACTGATGGATATCTAATTAATTCTGATTTCTTAAATGGATTATCTGTTAATGAAGCTATTTCTAAAATGATTAAATTTCTTGAAGATAAAAATATTGGAACTAAAAAAATTAATTATAAATTAAGAGATTGGGTATTTTCTCGCCAAAGATATTGGGGAGAGCCAATACCAATGGTATATTGTGAAAAATGTGGTTGGGTTCCATTAGATGAGAAAGATTTACCTTTAGTTCTTCCAGAGGTTGAAGAATTTAAACCTGGTGAAAATGGAGAGTCTCCTTTAGCTGCTCTAAATAATTGGATAAATACTACTTGCCCTCATTGTGGAGGAAATGCAAAGAGAGAAACAGATACCATGCCTCAATGGGCTGGTTCTTCATGGTATTTTTTAAGATACTTAGACCCACATAATAATAAAGAATTTGCATCTAAAGAAGCTCTAAACTATTGGTTACCAGTTGATTGGTATAATGGTGGTATGGAACACACTACCCTACACCTACTTTATTCAAGATTTTGGCATAAATTTTTATATGATATTGGAGAAGTTCCTACTAAAGAACCTTATGCAAAGCGTACTTCGCATGGTATGATTTTAGGTGGAAATGGTGAAAAGATGTCTAAATCTAAGGGTAATGTTGTGAACCCTGATGATATTGTTGATGAATTTGGTGCAGATGCTTTTAGAACTTATGAAATGTTTATTGGACCTTTTGACCAATCAACACCTTGGTCTATGGAAAGTTTGAGAGGTTGCAGTAAATTTCTAGATAGAGTTTGGAATTTACAAACATTATTAGTAGATGGAGATGAGTTTTCTTCCGATTTTGATAAAATGATGAATAAAGCTATAAAGAAGATTTCTGCAGATTTTGAGGAAATGAAGTTTAATACAGCTGTTGCCACTCTTATGACAATGGTAAATGAGTTCTATAGATTAAAAAGAATTAATAAAGCTGAACTTAACACCTTATTAATACTATTAAACCCTATAGCTCCTCATATATCTGAAGAATTGTATAGTTTAATAGGAAATGATAAGACAATAGCAGAAAGTTCTTGGCCAACTTATGATGAGGCTAAAACTATAGATGACGAAATTGAACTTCCTATTCAGGTAAATGGCAAACTAAAAGGAACTGTAATGATAGTTAAAGATTCTGAGGAAGATGTAGTAAAAAATTTGGTTCATGAAAAAATTGCTGATATAATAGATGGAAAAAATATTGTAAAAGAAATCTATGTAAAAAATAAAATTTATAATATTGTTGTGAAATAATTTTTGGAAATGGGGACTGTCGGAAATGGGGACGGTTCTCTTTTCCATTTCTAAAAAAATGGAAAAGAGAACCGTCCCCATTTCCGACCATTTCCAGAGAATTGTAATATATCTGTAATATTATTTTAATATATTTGTAATACTCTTGTAATATTTGTATAGTATAATTTTAATAGGTTATTATATACTAAGGAGATTTAGATTACATATGAGTATAAAATCTAAGATAAGAAAAGAAGGTATAGAGGTAATTCGTGCTATAGATTCTTTAACTATAAATTCAATAGCATCTAATATTGTAGCTACTCTTAAGAATGTCTTCCCTGAAAAGGATCTTGATGTACCTAAAATTTTTGCTGATATATTAAAACTTAATATGTATATCGCAAAATTACCTAAGGGTTGTCCTGCTAAATACTTTTATAAGAATAAGTCTATATATTTTAGCCCTGACACTTCTTTTAATAAAATTAATGATTTAATTGTTCATGAATGTATTCACTATTTACAAGAGAGAGAAAACAAAAGAGGAAAATTAGTGAGACTTGGTTTTTGTGACTTTACTAATAGTTCTTTACCTGGGACAGGTCTAAATGAAGCAGCAGTTCAATTGTTAGCTTCTAAATGTGTTAATAAAACTTCTGAAACAGTTACATATTTTGACCTTACCTTTAACACTATTAGTCCTGATTATTATCCACTTGAATGTGCATTAGTTAATCAAATGGCATATTTGGTTGGTGATAATGTGTTGTTTGATAGCACAATAAACAGTAATGATAATTTTAAAGATCAGTTTATATCTTTTACATCTAAAGATACTTTTGACATGATACAATATAATATTGATTTATTAATAGAAATGCAAGAGAGTATAAATATGCTAAACTATTATAATGAAACACATCCTAATTATATAAATAGAGTTCAAAGAAACTGTAATGACATAGAAGTCTTTAAATCTGAAATTAAAAGAGTTTTTCTAGATACTCAAAATATGATACTTACTTCTTATTTTGATAATGTTATGAATTTACTTTATACAAAAGATTCTATATCAAAATATAGAACTAAATTATATAATTTCAGAAATTTAATTGCTACTTCTGGTGAATATACATTTTTTAATAAGTATTACATAGCAAAAATGTCAGAGTTAGAGAATAGGCTTGAAAATTCTATGACACCAGTTCATACTTCTCTTGTTATATATAAAGAGAGTTTCTTGAAAACCTTGATTGGAAGATTGAAATATTTATTAAAATTAAAACCTAAATATTCGTATACTTCTTATTATGAACAAGAATTTTATGACTAAAAATGGAAATGGGGACGGTTCTCTTTTCCATTTCCATTATTATATATTTTTTAGATATCTATCTATATTTTCTGCTGCATTTCTCCCTGACCTTGAAGCCCAAGCTATAGTTGATGTTTCTCCAATTATATCTCCTGCACAGAAAATCTTTTCATCTGAGGTTCTATTGTTTTCATCTGTTTCTATGTATCCCCATTTGTTCCTTTTTAAATCTAGAGTTTTCAGTATCTCTTCTTCTGGTTTTGAACCAATTGCCATAACTACATAATCCACAGGTATATCATAATTACTTCCTTCTATATTTACAGGTTTTAATCTACTCTCTCCTTCTACTTTAATTAACTCAGTTTTTATGCACTCTATTTTTTCCACATACTTATCCCCAATAATTTTAACTATATTATTTTGGAATAGGAATTCAACTCCTTCACTTATTGCTTGATCAATTTCTTTTTGCTCTGCTGGCATTTGCTCTCTTGCTCTTCTATATACAACATATACCTTTTTCGCTCCCATTTTATTTATAGTTCTTGAGGTATCCATTGCTGTATTTCCTCCACCATTTACAACTACTATTTTCCCTTTATAATCAGGATGATTATTATTTTCTAATAATTCATTACCACCATATACTCCTTTTAAGTCTTCTCCTTCAATTCCCATTTTAGTTGATACATTAGCTCCAATTGTAAGTAAAATTGCATCATATTCTTTTTTTAAATCTTCTAAAGATATACTTTCTCCTAATGTGTGATTATATTTTACTTCTATTCCTAAATCTAATATTTTTTGTATTGTGGCATTTAAAATATCTCTTGGTAATCTAAATTCTGGTATTCCATGTGATAATAATCCACCTAGTTTATTATATTTTTCATATATAGTAACATTATATCCTTTTCTTCTTAAGAACGTTGCTGCTGTAAGTCCTGATGGCCCACCACCAACAATTGCAATTTTTTTATCACATACCTCTTCTGATTTTGAAATATTCCATTTGTTCTTTATTGCCATATCTCCTACAAATGCTTCTAGTTCACCTATTTCTACTGGCTCTCCTTTTATTCCTCTTACACATTTACCTCTACATTGTTTCATATGAGGACATATTCTTCCACAAATAGGTTGTAATACTGTTGTGTCTAATAGTATTTCATAGGCTTTTTTATAATTTCCTTGTTTAACCTCTTTTATAAAGCTTGGTATATCATTTCCTAGTGGGCAACCTGTAGTACATGGTTTTGTAGGGCAATTTAAACAATAATCTGCTTTTTCTTTTATATTTTCCATATATATCATCTCTCTTTTATAATTCATTTATCACATTTTATTATGATATTAGCTTAATGTCAAGTAATCTGAATAGGTATTCAATAAAACAAAAATCACATGGATATATCCATGTGATTTTTGTTTTATTTACTTTCTTGAGGGTAAACACTAACTTTCTTTTTGTCTCTACCCATTCTTTCAAATTTAACAGTTCCATCTACTAATGCATATAAAGTGTCATCACTACCTATTCCAACATTAGTTCCTGGATGTATTTTTGTTCCTCTTTGTCTCATTAATATATTTCCGGCAAGAACAAATTGCCCATCTGCTCTTTTGACACCCAAACGTTTAGACTCACTGTCTCTACCGTTATGGGTACTACCTTGCCCTTTTTTATGTGCCATGTTAGTCTCTCCTTTCTATATTTAACTAGTTCTTACTTTTATGCTTCTGCTTTAGCTTTTGTCTTTGTTTTAGTTTCTGTTTTTGCTTCTGCATTAGCTTCTGCTTTTTCTGCTACTTTTTTCTCTGTAGCAAGTTTTACAGATGTTATTTCTACCTTTGTATATGGTTGTCTATGTCCTTGTGTTCTTCTGTAATTTTTCTTTGCTTTGTATTTGTAAACAAGGATTTTCTTAGCTTTACCATGAGAAACTACTTTTCCTTCTACTTTAGCACCTTTAACATAAGGATTTCCTATTTCTACTTTTCCATTGTCTTCAGATACTAAGATAACATTATCAAATTTTACTTTTTTGCCTTCTTCTGCATCTAATTTCTCGAAAAATACAACGTCTCCTTGTGCTACTTTGTATTGCTTTCCACAAGCTTCGATTATTGCGTACATTATTTGAGGCACCTCCCTTTTTCGTATACTCGCTAACCTTTAAATCTATTTAGGTATCTGAACTTAATCAGACTTTATGTACCTTATTTATGCGGTTACAGATTGATATTATAACATAATATTTCTTCACTGTCAACGTTTTAAAAAAATTTTATCATCTAGCGATCTTGCATTTTTTTTAATAACTGATATAATATAGTGGTTGAATATAATAATGAAAGGAGTGTATATAATGACCCCTCATAATTCTGCAAATATAGGAGATATTGCGAAGTCTGTTATTATGCCTGGTGACCCTGCAAGGGCTAAATATATTTCGGATAATTTCTTAACAGATGTTAAAATAGTTAGTGATGTTCGTGGAATTGCTTGCTATACTGGAAATTATAAGGGTAAAGAAATATCTGTTATGGCTCATGGTATGGGAATGCCTAGCATGGGAATATATTCTTATGAGTTATACCATTTTTATAATGTTGAAAATATTATTAGAATTGGTACTTGTGGTGGTTTTAGAGAAGATATGAAAATCTTGGATTTGATTCTTTCTGAAGAAGCATATACTGAAGGAAATTATGCTTTAAGCCTTGATAATGTACCATGCAATTTGGCCTCAAGTAGCCCTGATATAAATAAAATTATAGAAGTTACTGCTAAGGAAAATAATATAAATTTAATTAAGGGAACTACATTATGTAATGATTGCTTTAGTCCTTATGTTCCTGATGAAGAAAAACTATTTGAACGTATACCAAATGGAATTAATAGACCTATTGCTTCTGAAATGGAAGCTTTTGCTCTATTTTATAATGCAAAAAGAGAAGGAAAAAAGGCTGCTTGTCTTTTGACTGTTGTTGATGTTCCTTCTGATTTAAAGGGAATTTCTAGTGAAGAACGTGAAAAATCTCTTAATGCTATGATTCAATTGGCATTGGATTCTGCTTTAAAATTATAATCGTTACATATAGAGGCTTAGGTAACACCTTGTCCATTGAAAAAACAAAATTTTTATAAGGGCACAGTGGTGTCATGTCTCACGGGTATTCCCTCAAACGGTGCCCCTACAATAAAATTTTTATAATTATATATAAAAAATATTCTTTATGTATTGCATAATATATTAATAAAGAAATGAAAGGATGAATAAATATGAAAACATTTATAACAGGTCATAAATGTCCAGATACTGACTCTGTCATGTCTGCTCTTGTTATGGCAAATTTAGAAAAAAATCTAGGTAATACAAATGAAATTATCCCTTGTAGATTAGGAAATTTGAATAAAGAAACAGAGTATATTTTAAATTATTTTAAAGTAGATGCTCCAAAATTAATCGATAGTGTTAAAGATGCAGATGAGGTCATCCTTGTTGACCATAATAGCTTTTTAGAGAGTGCTCCTGATATTTCTAGTGCTAAAATATCAAAGGTTGTTGACCACCATCGTATTGCTAATTTCGAAACAACTGAACCATTATTTTATATCGCAGAACCAGTTGGCTGTACTTGTACTATTCTTTACGAGTTATATATGATGAATAATATTTCAATAGATAAAACTTATGCTGGACTTATGCTAAGTGCTATTATATCTGATTCATTACTTTTTAAATCTCCAACTTGTACTCCAAAAGATATAGAGGCTGCTACAGAGCTTGCTAAAATTGCTAATATTGATATAAATTCTTATGGTTTAGATATGTTAAAGGCTGGAACTGATTTAAGTTCATTTACTCCTGAGGAATTGCTTAATATTGATTCTAAAGAATTTAATGCAAATGGTGCTAAGTTCCAAATAGCACAAGTAAGTACAGTTGATATTGATGAAGTATTAAAAAATAAATCAGAGATTGAAAAAGCTATGAATAATTCGATTTCTTCAAATAGTTTAGACTTATTCATGTTTACTATAACAGATATATTAAATTGTAACTCAAAGGCTATAGTTCTAGGAAATAAAGCATCTGTTGTCGAAAAAGCTTATAATGTTACAATAAAAGATAACCTTGTTTTCTTACCTGGGGTTGTCTCAAGAAAAAAACAAATTGTCCCACAGATTACTGAAAATATTTAATAAAAACAATGAGCATATCTAAAAAATATGCTCATTGTTTTTAATTTCCTTCATTTCTTAATCTTTCTAATTCTAATTTTTTGGTGTTTATTCTTTTGTTTACTTCTATTAATTCATCATTGTATAATTGTATCATTTCTTCAACTTCTTCATCTGATAAATCATTTACTGAGATAAAACCATTATCTAATTTTACCTTTTTGTTCATTTTTTCTACATTGTCTTTTAAACTCTCAAAGTTAGATTGTTTCATTACTACAATATTGACTCCTTCATCATAATGAAATACTTGCGGCTCAGGAATCATTTTCTTCTTTGAAAAAACATTCTTTATCCTCTGCCATAAGTTTTTTAATATATTATTGTCTTCACCTGTTTCTTTTCCCATAACCTTTTCCTCTATCTTTAAAATTTTCAAAAGACATCTTAAGCCTCTTTTGTTTTTATATCTTGCAATTGTTCATCTATTCTTTTTTCTATTTCTAATGCTTTCTTAACATTTCCTATTAGTTCTTCTAAAAAATTTTTTCTGTCGTTTTCTTCCATATGTTACATTTTCCCCTCCAAAGTCATATTTAAGTTAGAAAAGAATTGTTCTTTGGCTAGACGCACGATGTCGATATTCTCTGAGGCGTGCTTTTGCACGTTGATGAGAAATCGACAGAGTAGCAACAACGCCAAAGGGCAATTATTTTCTAACGGTATTATAGGTTACCATAGTATGAATCTAATAATATTTGTTTTAATTCTGTTACTAATGGTAATCTTGGGTTTGCTGTTGTGCATTGGTCACTGAATGCTTTATCTGCTAATGCATCTACATTTGCTAAAAATTCTTGTTCTTCTATTCCTAATTCTTTTAATGATGAAGGAATATTTAAGTTCTTGTTCATTTCTACTACTGCATTTATTAAAGATTTAACTCCTTCTTCTGTTGTGTTTGCTTTTAATCCTAATCTTCTTGCTATACTTGCATATTTCTCGTCTGCTATAAAGTATTCATATTTAGGGAATGATACAAATTTTGTTGGTTTTGTAGCATTGTATTTTATTACATATGGTAATATTATTGCATTTGCTTTTCCATGTGCTATATGAAAGTCTGCTCCTAATTTATGTGCTAATGAGTGGTTTATTCCTAAGAATGCATTTGTAAATGCCATTCCTGCTAAACAACTTGCATTATGCATTTTTTCACGTGCTGTTTGATTGCTTCCATCTTCATATGCTATTGGTAAATATTTGTATACTAGTTCTATGGCTTTTTCTGCTAATCCATCTGTATAGTCTGATGCCATGTTTGATACATATGCTTCTATAGCATGTGTTAATACATCCATTCCTGTATCTGCTGTAACACCTTTTGGTAATGACATTACTAAGTCTGGGTCTACTATTGCAACATCTGGTGTTAGTTCATAGTCTGCTAATGGATATTTCATATTTTTCTTTTTGTCTGTTATTACTGCAAATGATGTTACTTCTGAACCTGTTCCTGATGTTGTTGGTATTGCTACCATTTTACAGTCTTTTCCTAGTTTTGGGAATTTATATGTTCTTTTTCTTATATCCATGAATTTAAGTTTCATTCCTTCTGGATCTGCATCTGGATATTCGTAGAATAACCACATTCCTTTTGCTGCATCCATTGGGCTTCCTCCACCAAGTGCAATTATTACATCTGGTTTGAAGTTTCTCATTTGCTCTACTCCTCTATTGATTGTATCAAAAGATGGGTCTGGCTCTACTTCTGCAAATATTTCTGCGTGTACATATTCTTGTCTTTTTCTTAAATAATATAATATTTTATCTACATATCCTAAACTTACCATTGATTTATCTGTTACTATAAATGCTCTTGATATATCTGGCATCTTTTCTAAATATCCTATTGAACCTGCTTCAAAGTATATTTTTTCTGGCACTTTAAACCATTGCATATTAACCCTCCTCTTAGCTACTCTTTTTAAATTTATTAGATTTACTGATGATACATTGTCTGTTGTTGAGTTTCCTCCAAATGTACCACATCCTAATGTTAATGATGGTAAATTTGTGTTGTATATATCACCAATTCCTCCATGTGTAGAAGGTGAGTTAACAAGTATTCTTCCTGCCTTTATTACTTCTGCAAATTTGTGTATTATTTCTTTATCTTCTGAATGAATAACTGCTGAATGTCCCATTCCTCCAAAGTGTATTAAGTTATCAGCTAGTTTTATTCCTTCGTCTGAATTTTTAACTGTGTAAAATGCTAGTACTGGACTTAGTTTCTCTTTTGAGAATGGATTCTCATCTCCAACTCCTGTTTCAGGTACTACTATTACTTTTGTTTCAACTGGAATATCAAATCCTGCTAGGTCTGCTATTTGTTTTGCACTTTGTCCTGGTATTTTACTGTTTAATATAAATCTTCCTTCTGGACTTTGTGTGAACATTGCATTTTTAAGTTTTTCAGTTTCTTCTTTGTTTACAAAGTAACATCCTGCTTCTTTCATTAATTTTATGAATTCTTTTTCTATTTCTTTATCTACTATTACTGATTGTTCTGATGCACAAATCATACCATTGTCAAATGATTTTGATAATACTAAGTCATTTACTGATGTTTTTAGTTTTGCTGATTTTTCTATATAGCATGGCACATTTCCTGGTCCTACTCCAAGTGCTGGTTTTCCACATGAATATGCTGCTTTAACCATTCCTGTTCCACCTGTTGCTAGTATTAAGTTTACTCCTGGGTGGTTCATTAATGCATTTGTTGCATGTATTGATGGTTCTTCTATCCATAGTATACAGTCTTTTGGTGCTCCTGCTTTTACTGCTGCATCTCTTAAAATCTTGGCTGTTTCTTCACTACATTTTTGTGCTGATGGATGGAAACCAAATATTATTACATTTCTTGTTTTGGCTGATATTAAAGATTTAAAACTTACTGTTGCTGTTGGATTTGTAACTGGTGTTACTCCTGCTATTATTCCAACTGGCTCTGCTATTTCTTCATATCCTAGTTCCTCATTTTCGTTTACTACACCAACTGTTTTGTTGTATTTTATACTATGGTATATATATTCAGATGCAAACATATTCTTTGTTATTTTGTCCTCATATACTCCACGTTTTGTTTCTTCAACCGCCATTTTTGCGAGTTTCATATGATTTTCAAGTACTGCCATAGACATTTTCTTAACTATATTATCTACAGTTTCTTGGTCTAATTTCATGTACTCTTGTGATGCTATTTTTGCTCTTTCTACAAGAGAATCTATCATAGCATTTACCTTTTTTTGTTCTTCTTCATTAATATCTTGTGCCATTCTTACTATCATTCCTTTCTTAAGGCATAAATTTAGTTGATATATTTTTCAACTTTATTTTTCCTTTAATATAATAGTTGGATATCATTTTATCCATATATATTATATATTATACCCAAATTTTGTCAAGGTTAATAATGAATTTTCATTATAATATATAAAAGAAAAAGGAACCGATACAATCAGCTCCCTATTCTTTTGAACATTAAAGATTTTGCAACTCCATAATGCCTTGCCTATCCCAAGGATTATTTTTATGTAAATCTTTTGACATTATTGCCAAAATTCTCCGTCCCTGTTGGCAACGGGCGCCCAAAGGGCGCCCCTACATCATTAATTTTCATGTTTTATTAAAAATTAATATATGTTCTTGGATCTATAGAATGCCCTGAACCACTCGCTGTTCTTATTTCGAAGTGTAAGTGATGTCCTGTTGATGTTCCATGTCCTTCATCGGTTTCTGCTCCCCCTTCTAAACCGATTACTTGTCCTTTTTTCACTTTCTCTCCTGCTTTTATTTTTATTTCTGATAGGTGTGCATAGAAACTATATATTGTTTCCCCATCTACAATATGTTTTATTTCTATACAGTTTCCATATCCATTTTGTGTTCCTGCATACATTACTGTTCCATCTGCTACTGATAAGATTTCTGTATGATGAACTCCCACTAAATCTATTCCATGATGTACCTTTTCTTCTCCTGTTATTGGATGTATCCTTTTTCCATATGTTGATGTTATTTTGTATTTGCATGACATTGGTAGGATGAATTTATTTTCTAAACCTTCGCTAGCATTCGGGCGATTGTCTCCAGTAAAATTCGCTTCGCGAATTTTCCATGACTCATTCGCAAGAATATCAGATGAAGAAAATAAATTTTCTTCTTTGATATTCTTTCTCATTTCGTCCGCCCCTACGGCGTTTGCATTAGTGTTTTCGTCAATGTCTAGATTCATCATTGCAATTTCTGCATTTTGGTCTACCCATTTTTCTTCTTCTGCTTTTTTTCCATAGTTTTTCTTTAGGATTTTTCTGTCTTCCATGTCTATAATTCCGTCTTCGTTTAGGTCATATATTGCTTTTTCTTCTTTGTTTTCTTCTGTTATTTC
Source organism: uncultured Clostridia bacterium (assembly GCA_948745425.1). GTDB lineage: Bacteria > Bacillota > Clostridia > TANB77 > CAG-508 > CAKPSH01. The sequence continues at coordinate 2 of CAPZDM010000015.1, read as the reverse complement.
TT